>NZ_JALRNG020000002.1:0-222183 GCF_030272875.2 Pseudomonas sp. BJa5 | reverse complement strand
CCTTTTGCCAAGACAAAAGGGACCCGCCGTAAAGGCGGAAGGGGCCGGCAGCGTCGCTGCATGGAATGGATAAGCTCAAACCCTCAGCATCCAAACCCAACCCAAGGATCGCTGCCCCCGGAACTCCGTGAAGAACTGTTTTCCTGCCCAATGCTGCAGGCTAAGCCCCTTTGCCCGATAGCGACGGCTGACCTGCCGGAGCACTGGCAGTCGACTTGCGCCGGCTCAGAGAAATCAGCAGGATCGCCGCCGTCACTCCGCCCGTCATCAGGGTTTCGTAACGGTAGGCCGGGCTGATCAGCATATAGCCCAGCACCGAGACGATCAGCCCAATCACCAGCCAGGTCAGCCAGGGGAACAGCCACATCTTGAACGCAAGCTCGGTACCTTCACGTTCGTTCCTGGCGCGCATGCGCAACTGCGACACGGCAATCACCAGGTACACAAGCAGGGCGATGGCACCGGTGGTCGAGAGCAGGAAACCAAAGACCTTGCCGGGGAATACATAGTTGACCAGGCAACCGGCGAATCCGGCGAAGGTCGAGAGGATCACCGCCACGGTGGGCACGCCGTTACCGGAAATACGCCGGGTCATCGGCAATGCCTCGCCCCGGGCACCCAGCGAATAGAGCATCCGCGAGGCCGTGTACAGGCCCGAGTTCATGCAACTGGTGACCGCCACCAGCACCACCAGGTCGACCAGCAGCTTGGCCCCGGGCACGTTCAGCACTTCCAGCACGCGCTGGAAGGAACCCACCGCCTTGAGCTGCGGATCGTTCCAGGCCACCAGCGAGACGATGAAGAAGATCGACACGATGTAGAAGATGGCGATGCGGTAGACCACCAGGTTGGTGGCCTTGCGGATCTTGTCCTTGGGATTGGCGGTTTCGTCGGCGGCAATGGTGACGATCTCGGCCCCGAAGAACGAAAAGATGGTCACCAGCACGCCCCCGAGCACCGCACCGAAGCCATTGGGCATGAAGCCACCATTGGCCCACAGCTGGCTGACTCCGGAGGCCTGCGCTGCCAGCGGCCAGACGCCGAATACCGCCAGGGTGCAAACGACGATAAAGGCCAGGATCGCCACTACCTTGATCAGGGCGAACCAATACTCGAACTCGCCGAAGTTCTTCACGCTGATCAGGTTGGTACCCGACAGCACGATCATGATCAGGAAGGCGAACAACCAGGACGGCACCGCGGGGAAATAGGCGTGGAGGATGTCCGCCCCGGCAATGGCTTCCACCGGAATGATCAGCACCCAGAACCACCAGTACAGCCAGCCGATGGTAAACCCGGCCCAGGGACCGATGGCCTGGCTGGCATAAGTGGAGAACGAACCGCTGTCCGGGTTGGCGATGGCCATTTCACCGAGCATGCGCATGACCAGCAGCACCAGCAGGCCGGTCATGGCATAGGAAATGAGAATGGCCGGGCCGGCGGTGGCGATGGCGGTGGAAGAGCCGATGAAAAGCCCCGCACCGATGATCCCGGCAATGGAGATCATCGATACCTGGCGCGATGTCAGACCGTGTTGCAGCGAGCGCTGTTTGTTTTGTTGTTGCGATGCCATGTTCAACCCTCAACTGGGTATGTCGCTGCACAGCTCGCGCAGCCGACAGGGTTAGAGCAGAAAGAGTTATAAAGTGGTGACGCTTGTTGTTTTCAGTGGCCCGTCCCAAGCCGGATTACAGAGTCTCCCGTTAATCGATAATTAAACTTTCAGGCAGTAGTTATCGCTCAGTTAGTTGTACTGACGAATGGGTTCTGGCTACTGCGAATTCCGGTTGAAATCCTTGATGCGGATCAGTATTAATCTTCAAGGCCGACAGCCACAAACGACCTTTTAGAAGCATATGATTCCGTATCGGAATGACCTTACGCCTTTTTCGCCGGATCGACCCGCCCATGTCCAAACGCCTGATGCCCTCGACCACCGCCTTGCAGTGCTTTGAAGCCGCCGCCCGGCACCTGAGCTTCACCCGCGCCGCGCAAGAGCTGCACCTGACCCAGAGCGCGGTGAGCAAGCAGGTCGCCCAGCTCGAGGACATGCTCAGCCATCCGCTGTTCCAGCGCATTCGCCGGCGCCTGCACCTGACCCCGGCCGGCGCCCTGTACCTGGCCGAGGTGAACAAGATCCTGGTCCAGCTGGACATGTCCAGCCGCTACATCCTCAGCTACGGCGGCGAAACCGAGGTGCTGCGCATCGCTACCCAGCCGACCTTCGGTGAGCGCTGGCTGGTGCCCAACCTCAAGGGTTTTGGCGAGCGCCATCCGCGCATCCACCTGGATGTGCGCAACGACCTGGAGCCTTTCGACCTGATCCAGGCCAAGGCTGACATCGCCTTTTTCTTCGGCCAGGGCACCTGGCCGGGCGCCACCTGCATCGAGCTGTTCAACGAAAACGTGGTGCCGGTGTGCGCGCCGCAGCTTCTGGCAGCGCAGCGCTTCGCCAGCGCCAGCGCCCTCACCGGCCAGCGCCTGCTGCAATGCACCTCGCGCCCGGAGGCCTGGCACGACTGGTTCCAGGACCTGGGCCTGCACAGCGAGAACAGCTACCACGGCCCGCGCTTCGACACCTTTTCCATGTGCATTCGCGCCGCCCAGGCCGGTTGCGGCATCGCCCTGATCCCGCAGTACCTGGTGGCCGAGGAGCTGGCCGAGGGCAAGCTGGCGATCGCCTGGGACCATGCCAGGAGCAGCGAAGGCTCGCATTTCATCGCCCATGCCGAACATGCCGCCGAGGTGCCCAAGGTGCAGGCGTTTGTGCAATGGATACGCGAGCGGGTAGCGATGCAGGCATAACTTCAAGAACTACAGGAATGATTGCAATCCTTTAATTCGTTTGTGTTCGGTCTGTCTGTCTCGCTTAGATACGCGCATAACTTGCCATAGAGCGCGTGCACATGAGCCACGAACATATCAGCCAGTCCATTTCCGTCGTACACCCGATTACACTTTCCCATGGCAAGAATGCAGAAGTCTGGGACACTCACGGCAAACGTTATATTGATTTTGTCGGCGGCATTGGCGTGCTCAATCTTGGGCACTGCAACCCGGCGATTGTCGCCGCCATTCAACAGCAGGCGACGCGCCTGACCCACTACGCCTTCAATGCCGCCGGACATGAGCCTTACATCGACCTGATGAAGCGCCTGGCCGCCTTTGTTCCGGTGTCCTACCCGCTCAGTGGCATGCTCACCAACAGTGGCGCGGAGGCTGCCGAAAACGCCCTGAAGATTGCCCGCGGCGCCACCGGCAGGACCGCGATCATCGCCTTTGACGGCGGCTTTCATGGCCGCACCCTGGCCACCCTCAACCTCAACGGCAAGGTCGCGCCCTACAAGCAGCGGGTCGGTGTGCTGCCAGGGCCGGTGTATCACCTGCCCTTCCCCAGCGCCGACACCGGCGTCAGCGGCGAGCAGGCACTACAGGCCCTTGAGCGCCTGTTCAGCGTCGAGATCGATGTCAATGAAGTGGCGGCGGTGATCTTCGAGCCGGTTCAGGGCGAAGGCGGCTTCCTGGCCATGGACCCGGCGTTTGCCCAGGCACTGCGCCGTTTCTGTGACAACCACGGGATCCTGATCATTGCCGACGAGATCCAGTCCGGCTTCGGTCGCACCGGCCAGCGCTTCGCCTTCCCGCGCCTGGGCATCGAACCGGACCTGTTACTGGTGGCCAAGAGCATTGCCGGCGGGATGCCGCTGGGTGCGGTGCTCGGCCGTAAGGACCTGCTCGACAGCCTGCCCAAGGGCGGCCTGGGCGGCACCTATTCGGGCAACCCCATGGCCTGCGCGGCGGCCCTGGCGACCCTGGAGCAAATGACCGACGCCAACCTGGCCACCTGGGGCGAGTTGCAGGAAAGCGCGATTGTCAGCCGCCACCAGCGCTGGCAGGCGCAGAAACTCTCGCCCTACCTGGGCCGCCTGACCGGTACGGGCGCGATGCGCGGTATCGAGCTGGTCGATGCCGGGGGCGCACCGGCACCGGCGCAACTGGCACAGTTGCTCGAAGCGGCCCGGGCCGCCGGCCTGTTGCTGATGCCCAGCGACAAGGCACGGCATATCGTGCGCCTGCTGGCACCACTGACCATCGAGCCTGGGGTGCTGGAAGAAGGCCTGGATATCCTCGAGCAGTGCCTGGCGGCCCTGGCCTGATTCAGTGCAGCGCGTCCGGCCAGTGCTCGACGCCATTGGCGAAGTGACGCGCCTGCAAGCCGCCCGCCCGCAGGGCGGCTACCGCATCGCGGGAAAACACGCACCAGGGCCCCCGGCAGTAGGCGATCACTTCCTGGCTGGGCGGTAACTCGCCCAGGCGCTGCTGCAACTCCTGGAACGGGATATTGATCGCACCCGGTAGATGCCCCTGGGCGAACTCATCGGCCGGGCGCACATCGAGCAAAGTCACGCTGTGCTCGCGCAGGCGTTCGAGCAACTCTTCGCGGCTGATGCCTTCGAGCTGATCGGGCGTTTGCCGGCTATCGTCGAGCAGCGCGCGCATGGCCGCGCGGTTGTATTCGGCGAATTGCCCGAGCGCTGCCAGCAGGCCCTGCACCGGGCCGCCACTCAATCGATAGAGCACCCGCTTGCCGTCACGGCGGGTCTGCACGAAACCGGCCCGACGCAGATGCTGCAGGTGCTGGGAGGTGTTGGCCACCGAGAGCTCGCACTGTTGCGCCAGCTGTTCCACGGCGCGCTCGCCCTGGGCGATGGCTTGCAGCAGGCTCAGGCGATGGGCATGGCCCAGGGTGCGGGCCAGGTCGGCGATGTCGTGATGGTATTGCAGGTTCAGGTCGGTCATTGACAGCACGGTAGCATTGGCCAATCATTCAATCAATTAATTGAATGTTATTAGAGGAGATGGCCCATGCTTGAAGGACTCATTCTGGCCGTGTTGATCGGCCTTACGGCCACCGCCCTGGCCGACCTGTGGGCGTTGTTCCAGCAACGTGTGCTGGGGATGCCCGGGCCGAACTGGGCCCTGGTCGGTCGCTGGGTCGGGCACATGCCCCGGGGGCAGTTCATGCACGCCAGCATCGCCAAGACCCAGGCCCTGCCGGCGGAGCGGCTACTGGGTTGGTCTACCCACTACCTGATCGGCATCGGCTTCGCCGCGCTGCTGCTGGTGTTGAACGGGGTGCAGTGGGTGCGCCAGCCGACCTTGTTGCCGGCGCTGGCACTGGGCGTGGCTACGGTGCTGGCGCCCTACCTGGTCATGCAGCCAGGCATGGGCGCCGGCCTGTTCGCCTCGAAGGCGCCGAACCCCGCGGCGGCCCGGGCCCGCAGCCTGCTGGCCCACAGCGTGTTCGGCGTGGCCTTGTACCTGGCCGGGCTGCTGTGGTCCGCGGTGCTGGCCTGAAGGGATGGACGCTTGTTACAGACCCAGTTCCTTGGGCGTGAGCATGTCACTCTCGAACGCGATCCAGCCGCCTTCGAGCTCGGCGTGACCATTGACGATCGGGCCGTAGTAGGTCAGGCCATTCTCCAGGGTCACACAGATATGCGTGGCCCCCTCAGGCGCGGCCAGGGTGCCGACGAAGTGGACCTTTTTCAACGTCTCGGTGACCGCCTCCAGGCCGACGCGAACACGAGCGTTCTCAGCGGCCTCGACATCATTGCCTCCTTCGTTGCTGACGGTGACGGTGGCTAGGTAGTCGTACATGCTTGAACTCCAACGGCGGATAGATCGGCGTCTACTGACGCGCGGGGGCGCCTAGGGTATTGTGCGCGACCGCCATGATCAATCAGGAAAAGACATTGACCGCTGAACAACACCTCACCTCGGACCTGTTCGAAGTCGACAAGCGCCTGGGCCTCAAGCCTGTGGTGGATTTCAACACCTACCTGGACAAGGCCTTCGGCGACGGTCCTTGCCGTTGCAGCCGTTGCCTGGCCAGTGCAGGCGACGAGTCGGGCTATGAGCACGCGCACAGTTTCTCCCTGCAGGGCCAGGTCGTGCATCGGCGCTTTGCCACCACCTCGGGCAGCGACGTGCTGATGGTCCTGAAGAAGGCCTGGCTGTCGTACACCAAGGCCGAGCTGCCGCCACTGGGCGCACTCGACCTGGACACCCTGCGCGCCTTCGTCGAGCCGGGCTTGCACAAACGCCTGGTGCCCCTGCTGCTGGCCAGCGGGCTGGCCAGGGAGGTCGAGGGGCAGTTGCTGCTGCAGGCCCAGGCCGGGGATTGAAACACGGGACCGTAGGAGCGGGCTTGCCCCGCGATGCGATGTGACTGATAACACGCAATCGCGGGGCAAGCCCGCTCCCACAAGGTTTCAGAACTGCACGTCGAGGATCACGCTGTCCAGGTAGGTACCGGCCGGCGGCGTGGCCTGGTCGGTGTAGACCCGGGCGTTGTAATTGAACACCTGACTGCCGCTGCCGGTCCCCGCACCCGGGTTGATGTCGGCATCGCTGCTGGCCCGGCGCTCGCTGTTCAGTTTGCCCCAGCGCAGGTTGCCGGCACTTTTGAAGATGTCGTAGGCCAGATAATTGTTGGCCGCCGACTTCATCCGCCGGCGCCCACCCGCGCCATTCTGCCCGTCGTCCAGGCCGACGGTGTAGTTGCTGCCTTTGGTACAGGCGATGTTGACGTTGCTGTTGACCGTGCTGAAGCCAGCCACCACCGGCGCGCTGCCGAAACTGATATTGGGGCTGGTGATCTGGCAGTCGTTGCTGACGGTCAGGCTGACGGTCAGGCTGGTGCTCTGCTTCAGCACCTGGCGGCCCAGGCAGATGTTGCCCACACCAATGCCGTAGCAGTAGTTGATGTCCCATTCCACGGCGAAGGTTTCCTGGTACAGACCGGCCGCGACCGTGCTGCCGATCTGGGTCTTCAGGTAGATCGGCACGGTCTTGGGCGTGGTGCCGTTGAGCAGCCCGAGGGCGTCGATGATGCCGTTGCGGGCAAAGTCGTAGCGGGTGTTGCGGGCGATGGCAAAGTTGCTGGTGTTGTTGGCATACAGGGTGTAGTTGATGACATCGCCGGTGGGCCCGACCAGCCCGGTGGTGCCACCGGTGGGCGTGAAGGTCGCATAGAAGTGGTCGTCGGCGGCCAGCAGGCTCACCAGCGACCCGGTGCAGCGCAGCCCGGCATTGCCGGTGGAGGCCGATTGCACCACGGTATTGACCAGGGTCGAAGTCACCGTACCGAAGCTGGCCGGCGTGGTGCTCACCACGTCGCACAGTGCCTGCGCCCGGGTACAGGCTAGCAGCATAAGGCTTGCCCAGCCGCGCTTCATTGGCACACCAGCGGCCCGATCAGCGGCACCTGGGCCTGATCGCCGGAGGCACTGAAACTCACCCGGCAACCACCACCGCCAACCGGCTCCACCACCAGGCTGTTGTGCGCGGCCAGGCCCTCCAGGTACACCAGCCCGTCCCAGCCCACCACCGTGCGCTGGCCGCTTTGTTCGTGCAGCACCTGGCTACCCACGGCCAGGTCCTGCCCGGCAGCATCGACCAGGCGCAGGCTGGCCGCCACCACTGTGCGTAGTGGAAACTCCAGCAAATACCCGGTGCCACGCCGCACCGCCACCCGCAGCTCCACCTCGGGCACCTGCACGGTGCTGGGCAGTTCCATCGGGTCGATCTCGTATTTGCCCCGGTAGTAGCCACTGCTCCAGGGCACCAGCAGGTGACCGTTGCGGTCGGTGCGGCCGACCAGCTGGTTTTCGTAACGCACCGGCACGTCGGCGAAACCGTCGGTGCTGACCACCACGAAAGCGTCATCGATACGGTTGGCGGCGAACACCCCGGCGTCCATCCACACCAGCGAGCCGCTGGCATCGGCCCAGCGCGTGGTGTCGTCGCGGCTGCCGTAGGCACCGACCTGCAGCTGCACGGCCTGCAGGCGCCAGGTCAGGTCGGCCTGGCGATAGGCCTCGCGGTCACCATCGGCATAGCCAAGATTGAAACCTGCGCCCCCTTCCACCGGCACGGCGCGGCTGTAGTTGACCCTCTGCAGGTGCTCGCCCTGCTGATTGCGTTCCAGGCCCAGGCTCAAGGTGCCGTGCAGGTCGAACGGGATCACCAGTTGCGCCTGCAGTGCCCACTGGCTGTCGCCGATCTCGCGGTTGGCCGACAGGTACAGGCTGCTGTTGCCCCACAGCGGCTTGCTCCAGCTCAGGTTGAGCAGGCGGGTACGGCTGCCGTCGCCGGCGCGGACGTCGAAGTAACCGGCGCCCAGGCTGCCGTAGCGGTCCAGGTTCAGGCTCAGGGTGAGCTGCTCGCTGCGCTGGCTCAGGCGCGTGTAGGGGCTGTCGACCAGCGACAGGTCGGCGTAGTCGCCATGCCGTTGCAGGCGCTGGTAATTGAAACCCAGGCGCGGGCTGTTGTACTGGTAGCCCAGGCTCAGTTGCTGGCCGCTGCGGCTGTCGAAGCGGCTCTGGCTGACGGCGGCATTGACCACCCCCCAGTTGCCCACCTGCAGGTTGCCGCCGACACCGCCCAGGGTCAGCGATTCGGCGGCTTCAGCGTGGCTTTCCAGAGTGAAGCTGTCACTCAGGCCATGACGCAGGCTGGCACTGGCCACCCCCGGCCCGTAGGCGAAGTCGCGCAAGGCATAGTCGCGGCGCAGGCTGCCGGCGGCCAGGGAGAAGTCGCTCAGGCCCTGTTGCAGCAGGCTGCTGGTCACATAGAACGGCAAGGTGGTGGACACCTGCCGGCCCAGGGCATCGGTGGTCACCACCACCGCTTCACCGGCACCGTTGATGAACGGGATGTTGGTCAGGGTGTAGGGCCCCGGCTGCAGTTCGGCGCTGGAACTCTTGTAGCCGTTGATGAACAGGTCCAGCGACGACGGCACCGCCGCTTCGCCGGCAAAGGCCGGCAAGGGATAGGTGACCAGGTCCGGACGCACGGCAAAGTCCCGCGACAGCTGCACGCCGCCCAGGCGCACCGAGCCGGTCCAGGGCAAGGCGCCGCTGAGTACATCACCGACTTCCAGGGTCAGCAGCCGCACCTCGTCGGTGTAGCGCCAGGTGGTGTCGTAGCGACGAAAGCCCTCCTGGCTGTCGTCGAACCGATTGCCGCCCAGGGCCTGGCGCCATTGTCCGGTGGTCGACAGCGTGCCCCAGCTGTCGAACAGGCGCAGCTCGTTCCAGGCGGCGAGGTAGGTGCCGCCATCGTCGGTGTCGTTCAGGTACAGGTCGTAGTTGAGCAACGCGCCAAAGCTGCTGCGCGCGTCGCTGGCCGGGTACAGCCGGGCGTCACCGAGGCGCTGGGTCGGCAGCCAGGCGGCGGGCACCTGCAGCAGCAGGCGCTGGCCCTGGCTGTCATAGTCGCTGTGCAACCCGGGGACAGAATCCAGCGCCACCTCGCCGGCCGTCAGCCCCGGCACCTGGACGCCCGCCGCCAGCAGGTCCGCCGTGGCCAGGAACAGGCGTCCGCCCCGCTGCTGCACCGGCACCGGCTCAGGGCTGCTCATCTGATTGACCACCAGCTCCAGGTACAACTGGGCATCGCCCAGCGCCTCCAGGCGGGTGGGCGCAGGCGGCAGTTGCCCGGCCAGCAGCGGGCCACCGTCCAGCACCTGCAGCGCACAGGCCGTCAGCGCCAGCGCGCAGCGATAGGCCCGAGCCTTGTTCACTCACCGTATCCCACCATCACCGGGTCCTCCCTGGCCCCTGTTGTTGCGTCCTTAGCCTCGCATCACTGCCCCTGGCTCAGGGTCTGTGCCGCCTCCTGGCCGTTGACCCGGCCCTTGAGCACCGTCGCTGCCGTCAGTGCCTGCGGCGCCGGCCAGCGCATGCTGGCGCCCGGCAGTACGTAGCCGAGCAGGCCTTCGACCAGCGGCTTTTGCTGCCCGCCCTGGTGCAGCACCACATCGGTCAGGCGCGCATGCACCGGCCCGGTGTTGCGGATCTCGACGTAGGGGCGGCCCTGTACCGACACCTGGCGCCAACTCAGCGCCGGCTTGCCGACCCCGCCCGGATCGCGCTGGCCACTGGCATCCGGCTTGCCCCACAGGCCCTGGCCGTAGACGAACAGGGGCACCGAGTAGCGCATCTGGAAGCGGATCGCCGCCTGCGCCGTGTCAGCACTGGCCGTGGCGGGCAAGGCCTGGGGAATCTCGTCGATGATGATCCGGTAGGCCTGCTCCTGGCCTACAGGCGAGGCGCCGGTGCGGGTCAGGCGGATCAGTTGTTTCTGCCCCGGGGCGATGTTGGCCACCGGCGGGCTGCCGATGATCTCGCGCTGGGCCTGGTACTGGTCGTCGAAGTCGCCCTGGCGCCAGGCGAACACCCGCACCTGCAGGTTGGCCGGGGTCGTGCCGCGGTTTTCCAGCCACAGGGCGCCGGCCTTCTGGTCGGCCTCTAATACCGGGTCGATCGGCCAGATCAGCACCGAGGTGGCGGCCTGCACGCCTGCACTGCCGAACAGGGCAAGCAGGCAGGCCAGGAGGTTGAAGCGTGCGCCCTTGGTGCCAGCGCTTGAGCCCATGGGTGATGTCCTTATGGTCGAATATTGCATTGATTGCCCTTCAGAAACTCACTACTACCTGCACCACATCGGTGTAGCTGCCGGCGGGCAGGTTGCCGGTCAATTGTGCGCGGGCGTAGACCGGCAGCTTGATAGCCGTGGCATCGCCGTAGGCCACCGCCACGTTCTGGTCGATACCCAGCACCTGGCTCAGGCCGGCATCGGCGAACAGTTGATAGGCCACCAGCGCCGTACCGCTGCCGCGCTTGAGGTTGCGCAGGCCGGCAGCACTGTTCTGGCCGCCGTTCAGACGCATGCTCAGGCTCACCCCCGGGGTGCACTGCAGGGTCACCGTGGTGCCGCCCAGCGCCGTGCTGACGTTGCCGGTCGACAACGCCGAATGGCTGCCGAAATCCAGGGTGCCCCAGGTGCTCACCCCACCCACCACCAGGCAGCCCGCCGTCACGGTGGCGCTGACCTGGAAGGTGCTGGTGGTGGCCGCATCCAGTGGCAGCGCGACACTGCCGCCGATCACAGCCAGCAGCAGCGACAGCCCGGGGCGCACGGCTCAGAAGCTCAGCTCGACCGCCACCGTGTCGCTGTACGTCCCGGCCGGCAGGCCCGCCTTGCCCTTGGCCAGGCCGTAGAGGTTGACGGTCTGGGCCACGCCACTGCTGGTCGGCAGGGTGATCACGCCGTTGATGGCCAGCACCTGGGTGTGCCCGGCGTCGGTGTAGAAGTCGTAGGGCACGAAGTTGCCGGCGCCGTCGGCCAGCGCCCGGGTGCCGCCGGCGGACTGGTTGTCATGGCTGCCGGCGCCGATCTTCACCGCCGGCACCGTGCCGCTGGAACAGAGGATGCTCAGGGCCCCGCCGCCACCACCGAGCACTTGCCCCGGGGCCTGGGTGAACAGCGCGTCGAGGGTGCCGAAGTTCAGCGCACCGAAGTCCACCCCGGTGCTGCCGGTGGCGCCGTTGACCTGGCAGCTGGCGATCAGCGTCAGGCTGGCATTGATCTGCCCGGTGACGGTGCCGGCCTGGGCCTGGCCACAAAGCGCCAGGCCGATGCCGGCGAAGAGGATGGGGAAAATGTTCGGCTGCATGAGTCACTCCTTGTGTTACCAGTCCAGGGTCACCATCAGGGTGTCGCGGTAGATACCGGCCGGCAGCGCCCTGGGGTGGGCCACCACCGCGCCGTAGATGGGTATGGGGATCTGCGCCGCGCTGCTGACCGAGAAGGTGCGCTGCTGGCCGATGCCATAGCGGGCGCTGCCGCCAGGATCGGCGGACAGTTGATAGGGAATCAGCTCGCGGCCGTTGCTCAGCCGGCGCGTGGCACCGTCGCCGTTGGCGCCGCCATTGATGCTCACGGTGAAGGCGCGGACCGAAGGGTTGCAGCGCACCTGTAGCGTGCCGTCGCCGGTGCTTTCATCCAGGCGCGCGTGCAGCGCATCGGTCCAGCTCGGGCCGCGGCTGCCGAAGTCCAGCACCCCTGCCCCCGGGTCGTCGATGGCCGAGCCCGGATCACCACTGATCTGGCAGGCCGCACTGATCACCAGGCGCGCCTGGATATGCCCGCTCATGGCCGCGAAGGCATCGGGGTTGACCAGCAACAGCGGGCCGATGCCCAACAGCAGGACATTTTTCATGCTGCCAGTTCCTTTAGCAGGCTCAAGGCGAGGCCATCACCAGATGACGGTCACCTTGAGCAGGTCCGAATAACGACCGACCGCCGGCACTTGGGCCAGGCGGTCGATGCGGGCGTACAGGGGAAGTTCCACCGAGCCGGTGGAAGGCACCCGGGCCGCGTGCGCGACATTGACCGGCAGCGGCGTGCGCCAGGCCGGGTCCTGAAACAGGCGATAGGGAATCGGTCGCGTCGCAGGCTGGTTGCTGGCCAGATAGCGCACTTCACCCACTCCGCCGTGCTGGCCGCCATCGACCTGCACCTGGTAGCTGGTGTCGGGGTTGCATTCAAGGCGTGGCGGTCGCTGGCTGAGCAGCGCGCTGCTGCGCGGCCCGGCGGGGTCGTCCAGGCGCGCGGTCACGCCGAAGTCCAGCACGCCCAGCGCCTGGGCACCGGCGTCGCGGGGCGAGTGGATCAACACACAGCCACGCTGGACTTCCATTTTGACTTCAACCATGAAGTCGGTGGCCGCTGCCGGGGTCATCATGACCGCAGCCAGCAATACGACCAGAGCGCATCCTTTCACCTTCGCTTCCTTACGATGGGGGATTGGTCTGCGCTTGAGGGTAGCAGTGCCGATAAAACCTGCCAGCTCGTGGGGGAATGTACAGCCCGGGTACAGCGTGCCGTCGCTGGCGGCGCGGGATCAATTTGGTTAAATTAGCCGCGCTCGCTCAAGCTGGCCCTTGAGTCCCGTTGCCCTTGAGGAGCCCGGTTTGCCTGCCCTGCCCGCCTGGATACACGCCCCCCTGAATGCCTTGCGTCAGCGCCTGAACGGCGCCCGCCCTGCCCCCGATGGTTTGGCCGTTACCGTTCGTCAGCATTTTCGCCACAAGGCTGCCGCCCAAGGCTACACCCTGAGCCAGGGCCAGGCGCGGGTGATCGAGCAGCTGGCCACCCAGGCCGGCCAGCTCGACAGCGGCAAGGCCCGCAGCCTGTACCTGCATGGCGCGGTCGGGCGCGGCAAGAGCTGGTTGCTCGACGGCTTTTTCCAGGCCCTGCCCCATCCCCACAAGCGCCGCGTGCACTTTCACGACTTCTTCGCCCGCCTGCACCGGGGCATGCACGAGCATCGCCACCAGGACGACGCCCTGGCCCACAGCCTCGATGAACTGCTCGAAGGCTGCCAGGTGCTGTGTTTCGATGAGTTCCATGTGCATGACATCGGCGATGCGATGCTGATCACCCGCCTGTTCCAGGCCCTGTTCGCCCGGCGCATCTTCCTGCTGGTGACGTCCAACTACGCCCCCGAGGGGCTGTTGCCCAATCCGCTCTACCACCAGCGTTTCAAGCCGGTGATCGAGTTGATCAAGCGGCAGATGCAGGTGCTGGAAGTCGGCGGCGAGCAGGACTACCGCAGCCTGTCCACGGCCAGCAGCCAGCAGCGCTTCACCCGCGGCCACTACCTCTGGCCGGGCAGTGCCGAGCAGCGCCAGGCGCTTGAGCTGCCGGCATTGAGCGACGGGACGTTCGACCTGCCGGTGGGCAAGCACCCGCTACGGGCCCGCTTCAGCGAGCAGCGCACGGTCGGCTTCGACTTCGCCGATATCTGCGAGCAGCCCACGGCGGTGATGGATTACCTGGAACTGGCCGGGCGTTACGATCACTGGATCATCGAGCGCCTGCCCCGGCTGGAGGATTGCTCGATCGCCGCGCAACAGCGCTTTATCAACCTGATCGACGTGCTCTACGACCAGGACAAGCACCTGGTGCTGATCGGCAGCGCCTCGCTCGATGCCAGCCTGGGCGGTAGCGCCACCGACCTGTCGCGCACCCGCAGCCGCCTGGGTCAGTTGCGCCAATCGCACGCGGCGGCCTGCCCGGCCTGAGTGCCGGGCAGGCCGCGCGTCTCAACCGGCGCGGGCGAAGCTGGCCAGCACCGCCTCAATTTCGCCCAGCACCGCTGGATCGTCCAGGGTCGAAGGCGGCGTGTAGGCCTGCTGGTCGGCGATCTTGCGCAGCACCGCACGCAGGATCTTGCCCGAACGGGTCTTGGGCAGGCGCTTGACCAGGCGTACCTGGTTGAAGCACGCCAGGGCGCCGATCTGCTCGCGCACACTGGCCATCAGCTCGCGCTGCAACACCGCCTCGCTGATGCCCTCGCCATCCTTGAGCACCACCAGCGCCAGCGGTACCTGGCCCTTGATATCGTCATGCACGCCGATCACCGCACACTCGGCCACGGCCGGGTGGCGGGCGACCAGGTCTTCCATCTCGCCGGTGGACAGGCGATGGCCCGAGACGTTGATGACGTCATCGGTGCGCCCCATGATGTAGACGAAACCGTCGTCGTCCAGGTAGCCGCCGTCACCGGTGTGGTAGTAGCCCGGGTAGGTTTTCAGGTAGGCATCCAGGTAGCGCTGGTGATCGCCCCAGAGGGTCTGGCTGCAGCCGGGCGGCAATGGCAGGGCAATGACGATGGAGCCTTGCTGGTTGGCGCCGAGCAAATGGCCGTCATCGTCCAGCACCTGCACGTTGTAGCCCGGCACTGCCCGGTTGCTCGAACCCGGCCGCGCCGCGCTGCCGTCCAGGCCGACGCAGGGTGCGGTCACAGGCCAACCGGTTTCGGTCTGCCACCAGTGGTCGTGGACCGGCTTGCCGCTGGTCGCTTCCAGCCACTGGTGGGTGCTGGAGTCGAGCTTTTCGCCGGCCAGGAACAACTGGCGCAGGGAGCTCAGGTCATAGCGGCGCAGCAAGGCGCCCTCGGGGTCTTCCTTGCGGATCGCGCGCATGGCGGTGGGGGCGCAGAACAGGCCGTTGACCCGGTACTGCTCGACCACCCGCCAGTAGGCGCCGGCATCCGGGGTGCGGATCGGCTTGCCTTCGTAGAACACCGTGGTGCAACCGTTCATCAACGGCCCGTAGACGATCAGGGAATGGCCGACCACCCAGCCGACATCGGAAATGCCCCACCAGATGTCGCCGGCCTGCATGCCATAGATATGGCGCATGGCAAAGCGCAGGGCCACGGCGTTGCCGCCGTTTTCGCGGACGATCCCCTTGGGTTTGCCGGTGGTGCCGGAGGTGTACATGATGTACATCGGGTCGGCGGCGTCCAGTTCCACCGGTGCCACCGGCGCGGCTCCGGCCACGGCGGCCTGCCAGTCCAGGTCGCGGCCTTCGACCATGCTCGCCCGCGCTTGCGGACGTTGCAGCACCAGGACATTGCGCGGTTGATGGCGGGCCAGCTCCAGGGCGCGATCGACCAGCGGCTTGTACTCGATGACCCGGTCGAACTCCAGGCCGCAGGACGCGGTCAGCAGCACCGACGGCCGGGCATCGTCGATACGCAGGGCCAGTTCGTTGGCGGCAAAGCCACCGAACACCACCGAATGCACCGCGCCGATACGCGCACAGGCCAGCATGGCCATGGCCGCCTGCGGCACCATGGGCATGTAGATGATCACCCCGTCGCCCTTGCCGACGCCCATCGAACGCAACAGCCCGGCCAGGCGCGCCACTTCATCGCGCAATTGCACATAGGTGAACTGCTGCTGGCTGCCGGTCACCGGGGAGTCGTAGATCAGCGCCGTCTGCTCGCCACGGCCCTGCTCGATCTGGTGATCCAGGGCCAGGTAGCAACTGTTCAGGCGGCCGTCGGCAAACCACTGGTGGGTGCCGTCAGGGTTCTCGGTGAGGGTCTGCAGGGGTTTTCGATACCAGGCGAGATCATTGGCCTGTTCGGCCCAGAAAGCAGCGGGATCGGCAATGGAGCGGGCGTAGCTGTGCTGGTAAGTCATCGATACTGAACCCTGGGTTTGTTGTTATTGAAAAGGGCGAATATCGAGTATGGACCCCTGTGGCCGGGCCGCCATTTGACTTAAGTCTTATCGGATGTGCAGAAATGCAGGGCCAAACGCATCGCGGGGCAAGCCCGCTCCTACAGGGATCATCAAAACCCTGTGGGAGCGGGCTTGCCCCGCGATGTGGACGTCGGGGTGAAATCAGGCAGTCAGGCCAACATAGACGTTCTGTACGTCATCGTTTTCATCGATCGCCTCGAGGAAAGCCTCGACTTCAGCCAGGGCCTCGGCGCTCAGGCTCGCCGCGCTCACCGGGTTTTTCGGGGTGTAGCCGATCTTCGCCGAAATGACCGTGAAACCCTGGCCCGGCAGGGCTTTCTGCACGGCGTCCAGGTCGGTGGTGTCGGTGATGAACAGGGTCGAGCCCTCTTCTTCGCCTTCTTCGAAATCCTGGGCACCGGCTTCGATCGCGGCCATTTCCGGATCGGCATCGGCGCTGGCCGGGCTGGCTTCGATCAGGCCGACATGGTTGAAGTCCCAGGCCACCGAGCCCGAAGCACCCAGCTGGCCCTTGCGGAACAGCACGCGAACGGCCGCCACGGTGCGGTTGACGTTGTCGGTCAGGCACTCGACGATCAGCGGCACCTGGTGTGGGGCGAAGCCTTCATAAGTCACCGCGTGGTACTGCACGGCGTCGCCATCCAGGCCTGCGCCCTTGCGGATCGCGCGTTCCAGGGTCTCGCGGGTCATCGAGGCCTTCTTGGCCTGCTCGACCGCCAGGCGCAGGCGCGGGTTCATGTCCGGATCGGCGCCGGATTTCGCCGCGATCTGGATCTCCTTGGCCAACTTGCCCATGATCTTGCCCTTGGCGTTGGCTGCTGCTTCTCTATGCTTGGCTTTCCACTGTGCGCCCATCTCGACTCTCTTGTTTCAAGCGCCGGTTCAGGTAGCGACCGGCAAAGTGGGAGCAGTTTATACATCCTCGTGGCAATCGACAAAAAAACTGCTCAGGCCTTGTCGGCCTTGCCTGCCGCCGCCGCGAAGCGGGCCAGTCGCACATCCAGGCGGCGCGGCCGATGGCCGTGGTCTTCGGCCTGTTCCTTGCGACGAATGGCGTTGCGCACCATCAATGAGCCCAGGTAGCGGATCGGTTCGGGCGGGAAGTAACCCAGCGGGCCGTTGACCAGTGGCGAGCGGGTCCATTCGTTATCCAGCCCCAGGGCCAGCGACGACAGGATCTGCCCACCCATGTGGCAAGGCCCGACGCCGCTGCCCGAGTAGCCGAAGCCATAGAACACATTGCCCTGCTCGCCCAACCGACCGAAGAACGGCAAGCCGGTCACCGAGCGGTCCGACGGGCCGTTCCAGGTGGCCGCCACCGGCACCTGGGCAAGGGCCGGAAAGAATTCGCCCAGGCTGCGCCGCAGCAGCGTCGCATAGGGCGACGGCTGGTCGAATACCGGCAGCATGCGACCGCCATAGGCAAAGGTGTTGCCACCCTTGCCGAGCATCAGCCGGCCGTCGCTGGTGTTGTGGTAGTAGTGCACGAAAATTCGCGAATCGAGCACGCTGACGCCGCTGGTCAAGCCGATCTGGCGCATCAGCTCGGGCCGCGGTTCGGTGATGATCATGTCGCTGGAGACGATTGCCACGCTGCGCTCGAACTGCGGGAAGGCCCGCGCCATCCAGGCATTGAGGCCGAGCACCACGCGATCGGCGCGAATGGTGCCGCCTGGGGTCTGCACCAGCGCTTGCGGCCCGTGCTGAAGGCCGGTCATGGCCGTGCCTTCATGAATCCTTACGCCGTGTTCCAGGGCGACCCGCCGCAGGCCACGGACCAGCTTGCCAGGCTGCACCGTAGCCGCCGCCGGCGAGAACCAGCCTTCCAGGTGCTTGCTCGAACCCGCCAGGCGCTGTACCTGCTCCACCGGCAAGCGCCGGAAGGAGTTGATACCCTGGCGTTCCAGGGCGGCGATCACGCCGTCGGTGGCGCCCATCTGGGCACGGTTGGTGGCCGTGTAGAGGGTGCCATCCAGGCGGTAATCGGCGTCGATGCCATGCGCGCGGCAGAAGTCACCGATGGCATGGATGCTCTGCTCCGACGCCTTGACCAGGCGCACCGCCTCCTGCAGCCCGAACAGGCGTTCGAGGGTGAAGTACTTGGCCGACCATGACAACGCACACCCGCCGTTGCGGCCGCTGGCGCCGGCGCCGCAGATGTCGGCCTCGATCAGCAGCACATCCAGCTCGGGCTGCTGCGCCTTGAGCATCAGCGCGGTCCACAGGCCCGTGTAGCCACCGCCGACGATGCACACATCGCAACGGCTGTCAGCGGCCAGCGGTGGGCATGGGCGTGCGACGTCCTGGTCCAGCGCCTGTTGCAGCCAGAAGGGTCTCATGGTCGGTTTCCTTGGTTTGGGTTCAAGTACGCAGCGGTTTGATCGCCATGGCGGTATTCGGCGCAACGGCCGGGGTATGCTCGGCCGTCGCCGGCCGGCTGTTCCAGTGCGGCACCAGCACCAGCGCCGAAAACAGCGCGCAGCCGGCAAAGACGATGAACACGGTGACACCGTCGAAATACCCCGGCAGCAGCCCGCCCAGGATCGCGCCCACCGAGCCGCAGCCGTTGACGAAGCCGGCCGCCGTGGCACCGGCCTTGGCGGTGCCGAAATCGATAGCGGCGGCGCCGCTGATCATCGAGTCCGGCCCGTACAGGGTCAGGCCCATGACGAACAACAACGCCACCACCAGCGCCACGCTACCGCTTTGCATCGCCCCCATGAACAAGGCCAGCACCACGGTCAGCACCACCAGGCTGATCACGCAGGCCGGCATGCGCCGGGCTCCGAAGAGTTTGTCCGAGGCAAGGCCGATCATGATCGGGCCGAGCAATCCGGCCAGTTCGAAGGCGGTGGGGATGATTGCCGCACCGACCTTGCCGACCGACGGCATCTGTTCGAAGACGATCACCGGCCCCCACAGCAGGATGGCGTAGCGCGCAGGTTTCAACAGGAAGTAGGCCAGGCCCAGGGTCAGCACCGTGCGGTTGCGCAGGATCTCGCGCAGCGGCGCCCAGATGCTGCACAGGTTGGAGCCCGGCACCATGCTTTCCGGCTCCGGCTCCACTGCGGGCAGGCCGACGTCTTCGGGCTTGTTGCGCTGGAAGATGAAGAACAGCACCGCCACGATCGCCACCACCGCGGCGCTGGAGAAGAACGCAGCATGCCAGGTGCCGATCAGGGTGTAGGCCCACCAGCCGGCGAACGGCGAAGCCACCAGGCCGCCGAAGGCATAGCAGGAACTCCACAGCCCCAGCACCCGCCCACGCTGGGAGCTGGGAAAGAAGCTGCCGATGTTCTTGCACAGCCCCGCCCAGCCGGTTGACTGGGCCAGGCCCTGGACCAGCATGCAGGTGGCGAAGATCGGGAAGGTTGCGTAGCTACCCATCACCAGGGCGGCGGCGGCGGAAATCACCAGGCCGCCCAGTACCACCACCCGCGGGCCGAAGCGGTCGGCCAGCATGCCCCAGGTGAACTGCCCCACGGCATAGGCCGCCAGGTAGATGGCGTCGAGGTTGGCCATGGCCATTTTATCGAGGGTGAAGCTTGGGTCTTCGCCGATGCCCAGCTTGGCCACGGAAAAGGCTTTGCGGGTGAAGTAGAACGCGGCGTAGGCGATCCAGGTGACAGCAAAGATCTGCACGCGCCAACGCTTTATATCTGCAATGTGTTTATTCATGGTGAATCTGACCTCGGGGCTTGAGTGTGCCGGCAGAATTTTCAAAAAACGCCTGTTTTGTTCTTGTGTTGCGCACTGCGTGACGGCCGGTCAAAGCCGTCACCTGGTCAGATGGAACCGGGAGCATGGGATCTTGTTATGCCGTGTCAGCCAGGTCCATGACCCGTCGGTCACTGCAGGTGACGTGACGGGCTGAAAGAGATAGAAACAATTACTGACTGATAAATAAAATCGATTTATCGTATTTCACAAATAAGCCCAGCTTGTAGCAGGTACTGCGATGTCGGTTTCCCATGCCCAGTTGAAAGCTTTTCATGCCGTTGCCCTGCACGGCAGCTTCACCCGCGCCGCCGAACGGCTGTTCCTGACCCAGCCAGCGATTTCCGACCAGGTGCGCAAGCTCGAGGAGCGTTTTGGTGTCTTGCTGTTCCATCGCAACAAGCGTTCGGTGCAACTGACCGATGTGGGCGAGCGCCTGCTGGGCATCACCCAGCGCCTGTTCGCCTGCGAGGCCGAGGCCCATGAGCTGCTGCAGGACTCGCGCGCCCTGCAGACCGGCACCCTGGTGCTGGCGGTGGATGCGCCGGTGCACGTGTTGCCGCAGATCGCCAGGTTCTGCGAGCAATACCCGGGCATCAGCGTCAAGATCGAGACCGGCAACACCGACGAATCGCTGCTGCGCCTGTACAACTACCAGGCCGACCTGGCCCTGCTCGGCCGCGACGTCGATGACGAGCGCCTGCTCTGCGTGCCGATACGCAGCGACCCGATGGTGGCCTTCGTTTCCCACCAGCACCCCTGGGCCAGCCGTGGCTCGATCAGCCTGGCCGACCTCGATGACACCCCGATCGTCTTGCGCGAACCGGGCTCGGTGACCCGCCAGACCCTGGAAGAGGAAATGCAGCGCGCGGGCCTGCGCATTCGCCCGGCGATCCAGGTCGAAGGCCGGGAAGCGGCGCGCGAAGCGGTGGTGGTGGGGATTGGCGTGGGGGTGGTGTCGGCCGCCGAGTTCGGCGCCGATGCGCGGGTGTGTGCGCTGCCGATCGTCGACTGCCAGCGGCGCTTGACCGAGACCCTGGTGTGTTTGCGCGAGCAGAGTTCACGACGTCTGGTGGCGACCTTTTTGCAGATGGTGCAGGACAGTCTTTGACACCATCGCGGGGCAAGCCCGCTCCCACAGGGATAACAACAAAACCTGTAGGAGCGGGCTTGCCCCGCGATGAGGCCCTCAAATCCTACGCCGCCTCCCTGCCCCGCGCCACCGCCTGCGCCGCCGCCAGCATGGCGCGCAACAGCACCGCGCAGCCATCGGCCAGATCCTCGGGCGCGGCGTTCTCGATTTCGTTGTGGCTGATCCCGCCTTCGCACGGCACAAAGATCATTCCCGCCGGCCCCAGTTCGGCAAGGAAGATCGCGTCATGCCCGGCACCACTGACAATGTCCATGTGCGACAGCCCCAACCCCTGGGCCGCCCCCCGCACCGCCTCGACACAGCCCTGGTCGAAATACAGCGGCGGGAAATCCGCCGTCGGCGTCAGGGTATGGCTCAAGCCGTGCTGCTGGCAGGTGCTGCTGATCACATCGCGCACCTGGGCGATCATCGAGTCCAGCCGCGCCGGTTCCAGGTGACGGAAGTCCAGGGTCATGCGCACTTCGCCGGGGATCACGTTGCGCGAGCCCGGGTAGGCCTGCAGGCAGCCTACGGTGCCACAGGCATGGGGCTGGTGCTCCAGGGCCACGCGGTTGACCGCCGCCACCACCACGCTGGCACCGACCAGGGCGTCCTTGCGCAGGTGCATCGGCGTCGGCCCGGCATGGGCCTCGACGCCGCGCAGGGTCAGGTCGAACCACTTCTGCCCCAGGGCGCCGAGCACCACGCCGATGGTTTTTTTCTGGTCTTCAAGGATCGGCCCCTGCTCGATATGGGCCTCGAAATAGGCGCCCACCGGGTGTCCGCTGACCGCGCGCGGCCCGGCGTAGCCAATGGCATTGAGCGCCTCGCCGACGCTGATGCCTTCGGCATCGGTCTTGGCCAGGGTTTCCTGCAAGGTGAATTTCTCGGCGAACACCCCCGAGCCCATCATGCACGGGGCAAAGCGCGAACCTTCTTCGTTGGTCCAGACCACCACCTCCAGCGGCGCCTCGGTTTCGATCTTCAGGTCATTGAGGGTGCGCATGACTTCCAGCCCGGCCAGCACCCCGTAGCAGCCGTCGAACTTGCCCCCGGTCGGCTGGGTGTCGATATGGCTGCCGGTCATCACCGGTGGCAGCTGCGGGTTGCGCCCGGGGCGCCGGGCGAAGATGTTGCCCACGCCATCGATGCTCACGCTGCAGCCCGCATCCTTGCTCCATTTGACGAACAGGTCGCGGGCCTGGCGATCGAGGTCGGTCAACGCCAGGCGGCACACCCCGCCCTTGGCCGTGGCGCCGAGCCGGGCCAGGTCCATCAGCGATTGCCAGAGCCGTTCGCCATTGATATGGCGCAAGCTCGATTGCAGAACGTCCTGTGTACTTTGCATGCGCATCTCCTCATCAGGTGCCGGGCCTCTGGGGGCCCTGGCGTTACACGGTAGGTTTGAGGCTTGCCGTGCGGGCGGCCTTGAGGCTGCCCAGGGCGTAGTAGATCAGGCCGCCCAGGGCGGAGCCGGTGAACCAGCCAAAGTCGTAGAACCAGCTGAAGGCCTGGCTTTGCAGCGACAGCAGGGTCAGCACCACCGGTACGCCGAAGGCGATGAAGCCGGCAGCGTTCCAGGCCGGGTACACGTCGTCTCGGTACAGGCCGGCCAGGTCCAGGGTCTGTTTGCGGATCAGGAAGTAGTCCACCACCATGATCCCGGCGATCGGCCCCAGCAGGCTCGAATAGCCCAGCAGCCAGTTGGAGTAGACGCTTTCCAGGCTGACGTCGCTGACGATCAGGCCGAGCTTTTTCAACAGCTCATGGCCCATCAGCAGCAGGCCGACCACGCCGGTGAGCAGCACCGCGGTGGTGCGTCCGATCCACTTGGGCGCCAGGTTCTGGAAGTCGTTGGTGGGCGAGACGATGTTCGCCGCGGTGTTGGTCGACAGCGTGGCGATGATGATCAGGGCCATGGCCAGGGCCACCCACACCGGGCTCTGGATATGCCCGATCAGGCTCACCGGGTCGGACACGGTTTCGCCCACCAGCGACGCCGAGGCGGCGGTGAGCACCACGCCCAGGGCGGCGAACAGGAACATGGTCAGCGGCAGGCCGAGGATCTGCCCGAGGATCTGGTCCTTCTGGCTCCTGGCGTAGCGGCTGAAGTCGGGAATGTTCAGCGACAGGGTGGCCCAGAAGCCGACCATGGCCGTCAGCCCGGCAAAGAAGTAGCCATAGACGCTCGCCCCTTCGGGGCGTTTCGGTGGCTGGGCCATCAGCTCGCTGATCGACACGTTGGGCAAGGCCCACACCAGCAGCCCGGCGCCAACCAGCACCAGCAAGGGCGCCGACAGGGTTTCCAGCCACTTGATCGACTCGGCGCCGCGCAGCACCACCCACAGGTTCAGGCACCAGAACAGCATGAAGCCGATCACCTCGCCCGTACCGCCCAGGGCCTTCCAATCCGCCGACAGGGAGCCCAGGAACAGGTGGATGGCCAGGCCGCCGAACATGGTCTGGATGCCGAACCAGCCGCACGCCACCAGGGCGCGGATCAGGCACGGCACGTTGGAGCCGATGATGCCGAACGACGAGCGCAGCAACACCGGAAACGGGATGCCGTACTTGGTGCCGGGAAAGGCGTTGAGGGTCAGGGGAATCAGCACCACGGTGTTGGCCAGCAGGATCGCCAGCAGCGCCTCGCCCACCGTCAGGCCGAAATAAGCGGTCAGCACCCCGCCCAGGGTGTAGGTCGGCACGCAGATCGACATGCCGACCCAAAGCGCGGTGATGTGCCATTTGTTCCAGGTTCGCTCCTGCACCTTGGTCGGGGCGATGTCGTGGTTGTACCGGGGGCTGTCGAGGACGTCGTTGCCGGCGTCGAGCTCAAACAAGCCGTCGCGTTCGCTCACCTGCGATCTGGTCTGCTGCATGGCCGCTCCGCTGTTGTTGTGTTTTTGGCTCATCGTGCCAATGGCTGGAGTACGTGCACGGGCATTTCGGGCAATCACGGGTGCCCATGTGAAATCTTGACCATTTCCACAACCTGTCAAGAACGACAGGACCGCCGGTCGTTTTCCTCAAACGCCGGACAAATCATTTATCCCTTATATTTCAATTATTTATATTGAATATAAGCTTATAAACAATTTATTTGCCCTCTCCCGGATCCCCTACTAGATTCAAATCCTGTCAGCGCTGACAGGTTTCTGATCTACGCTGCAGCTTAAGTACAAAACCTAGAACCGGCAGCAGTCGGTCAAGCCTGCGAGGAGCATCTGATGACGCTTTTGATTCGTGGCGCCACCCTGATTACCCATGAGGAAAGTTATCGTGCCGACGTGCTCTGCGCCGACGGTGTGATCAAGGCCATCGGCACCGACCTCGACGTTCCCACAGGCTGCGAAGTGCTCGACGGCAGCGGCCAGTACCTGATGCCCGGCGGCATCGACCCGCACACCCATATGCAGCTGCCCTTCATGGGCACCGTGGCCAGCGAGGATTTCTACAGCGGCACCGCTGCGGGCCTGGCCGGTGGCACCACCTCGATCATCGACTTCGTCATTCCCAACCCGCAGCAATCCTTGCTCGAAGCCTTTCACCAGTGGCGTGGCTGGGCCGAGAAGTCCGCCGCCGACTATGGCTTCCACGTGGCCATCACCTGGTGGAGCGAGCAGGTGAGCGCCGAGATGGGCGAGCTGGTCAGCCAGCACGGGGTCAACAGCTTCAAGCATTTCATGGCCTACAAGAACGCGATCATGGCCGCCGACGACACCCTGGTCGCCAGTTTCGAGCGCTGCCTGGAACTGGGCGCGGTGCCCACCGTGCATGCCGAGAACGGCGAGCTGGTCTATCACCTGCAACGCAAGCTGCTGGCCCAGGGCATCACCGGCCCCGAGGCGCATCCGCTGTCGCGTCCGTCCCAGGTCGAAGGTGAGGCGGCCAGCCGCGCCATCCGCATCGCCGAAACCCTGGGCACGCCGGTGTACCTGGTACATGTCTCCACCCGCCAGGCCCTGGACGAGATCACCTACGCCCGCCAGCACGGGCAGAAGGTCTACGGCGAGGTGCTGGCCGGGCACCTGCTGCTGGACGAGGACGTCTACCGTCATCCCGACTGGCAGACCGCTGCCGGCTACGTGATGAGCCCGCCCTTCCGGCCACGCCACGAAGGGCACCAGGAAGCGCTGTGGGGTGGCCTGCAATCGGGCAACCTGCACACCACCGCCACCGACCACTGCTGCTTCTGCGCCGAGCAGAAGGCTGCCGGCCGCGATGATTTCAGCCGCATCCCCAACGGCACGGCGGGTATCGAGGACCGCATGGCGGTGCTCTGGGACGAAGGGGTCAACACCGGCAGGCTGTCGATGCAGGAGTTCGTCGCCCTGACCTCCACCAACACCGCCAAGATCTTCAACCTGTTCCCGCGCAAGGGCGCCCTGCGCGTGGGCGCCGATGCCGACCTGGTGCTCTGGGACCCACACGGCACCCGCACCATCTCCGCCGCCACCCACCACCAGCAGGTGGACTTCAACATCTTCGAAGGCAAGACCGTGCGCGGCATTCCCAGCCATACCATCAGCCAGGGCAAGCTGGTCTGGGCCAATGGCGACCTGCGCGCCGAACGTGGAGCCGGGCGCTACATCGAGCGGCCGGCGTACCCGGCGGTGTTCGACCTGCTGAGCAAGCGCGCCGAGCATTCGCAGCCGACTGCGGTCAAGCGCTGAATCACATCGCGGGGCAAGCCCGCTCCCACAGACCGTAGGAGCGGGCTTGCCCCGCGATGAACGCTAATAAAAAAGAAAAAAGAGGACACCACCGTGATCGAGTCCCTCAACCACCTCCCCCGACCGAGCGCCGACAACCCGACCCTGGCCGAGCACTTCAGCGACCTGGCGCCACCGCTCAACGCCCGCCAGGCCGCCCAGGAAGCCTCGCGCTGCCTGTACTGCTACGACGCCCCATGCGTCAATGCCTGCCCCAGCGACATCGACATCCCCTCGTTCATCCGCAATATCCACCAGGAGAACGTCCAGGGCGCAGCGGAGAAAATCCTCTCGGCGAACATCCTCGGCGGCAGTTGCGCGCGGGTCTGCCCGACCGAGATCCTCTGCCAGCAGGCCTGCGTGCGCAACCACCACCAGGAATGCGCACCGGTGCTGATCGGCCTGCTGCAACGCTATGCCCTGGACAACGCCGGCTTCAGCGAGCATCCGTTCCAGCGCGCGGCCAGCACCGGCAAGCGCATTGCCGTGGTCGGCGCCGGACCTGCCGGCTTGTCCTGCGCCCACCGCCTGGCCTGGCACGGCCATGACGTGGTGATCTTCGAAGCCCGGCCCAAGGCCGGCGGCCTCAACGAATACGGCATCGCCAAGTACAAGGTGGTCGACGACTTCGCCCAGCGCGAGGTGGACTTCGTCCTGCAGATCGGTGGCATCGAAATCCGCCATGGTCAGGTGCTGGGCCAGAACCTGACCCTGGGCGAGCTGCAACAGCAGTTCGATGCGGTGTTCCTCGGCCTTGGCCTGAACGCCAGCCGCCAGCTGGGCCTGGCCGACGAAAGTGCCCCGGGCCTCTTGGCCGCCACCGACTACATCCGCGAACTGCGCCAGGCCGACGACCTCACCGCCCTGCCCCTGGCCGATCGCTGCATCGTCCTGGGCGCCGGCAACACCGCCATCGACATGGCCGTGCAGATGGCCCGCCTTGGTGCCCGCGACGTCAACCTGGTGTACCGCCGCGGCGTGGAGGACATGGGCGCCACCGAGCATGAACAGCACATCGCCAAGGAGAACCAGGTACGCCTGCTGACCTGGGCCCAGCCCGAGCAGGTACTGCTCGACGACCAGGGCCGGGTCCGGGGCATGCGCTTTGCCCGCACGGCGATGGTCGACGACCGCCTGCAGAGCACCGGCGAGCAGTTAGAACTGGCCGCCGATGCGATCTTCAAGGCCATCGGCCAGGCCTTCGACGACCAGGCCCTGAGCGACAGCAGCGCCCAGGCCCTGGCCCGCGACGGCGAGCGCATTCGCGTCGACGAGCAGATGCGCACCAGCCTGCCCGGGGTGTACGCCGGGGGCGACTGTACCCACCTGGGCCAGGACCTCACCGTCCAGGCCGTGCAGCACGGCAAGCTGGCCGCCGAGGCCATCCATGCCCAACTCACCCTCAATGTGGAGGCTGCATAAATGGCTGACCTGTCGATCGAATTTGCCGGCATCAAGGCGCCCAACCCGTTCTGGCTGGCCTCCGCGCCGCCCACCGACAAGGCCTACAACGTGGTCCGCGCCTTCCAGGCCGGCTGGGGCGGCGTGGTCTGGAAAACCCTGGGTGAAGACCCTGCCGCGGTCAACGTGTCGTCGCGCTACTCGGCCCACTACGGGGTCAACCGCGAGGTCATGGGCATCAACAACATCGAGCTGATCACCGACCGCTCGCTGGAGATCAACCTGCGGGAAATCACCCAGGTGAAGAAGGACTGGCCGGACCGGGCGCTGATCGTGTCGTTGATGGTGCCCTGCGTCGAGGAATCCTGGAAAGCCATCCTGCCGCTGGTGGAAGCCACCGGGGCCGACGGCATCGAACTGAACTTCGGCTGCCCCCACGGCATGCCCGAGCGCGGCATGGGCGCAGCGGTCGGCCAGGTGCCGGAGTATGTCGAGCAGGTCACCCGCTGGTGCAAGACCCACTGCTCGCTGCCGGTGATCGTCAAGCTGACCCCCAACATCACCGATATCCGCCAGTCCGCCCGCGCCGCCCACCGCGGTGGCGCCGATGCGGTGTCGCTGATCAACACCATCAACTCGATCACCAGCGTCGACCTCGAACGCATGGTCGCCCTGCCCATCGTCGGCGACATGAGCACCCATGGCGGCTACTGCGGCTCGGCGGTCAAGCCGATCGCCCTGAACATGGTCGCCGAAATCGCCCGCGACCCGGCCACCCGTGGCCTGCCCATCAGCGGCATCGGCGGCATCGGCAGCTGGCGCGATGCCGCCGAGTTCATCGCCCTGGGCTGCGGCGCCGTGCAGGTGTGCACCGCCGCCATGCTGCATGGCTTTCGCATCGTCGAGGACATGAAGGACGGCCTCTCGCGCTGGATGGACAGCCAGGGCTACCGCAGCATTGCCGACTTCAGCGGTCGCGCGGTGGGCCACACCACCGACTGGAAGTATCTGGACATCAACTACCAGGTCATCGCCAAAATCGACCAGGACGCCTGCATCGGCTGCGGTCGCTGCCATATCGCCTGCGAAGACACCTCGCACCAGGCCATCGCCAGCCTCAAGCAGGCCGACGGCAGCCACCGCTACGAGGTGATCGATGCCGAGTGCGTGGGCTGCAACCTGTGCCAGATCACCTGCCCGGTCCAGGACTGCATCGAGATGGTGCCCCAGGACACCGGCAAGCCGTTCCTCGACTGGCAGCACGATCCGCGCAACCCCTACCGCGAAGCGTCCTGAGCCAAGCCTGGCCAGGCGACGAGGGCGCCCTCCCTCGTCGCCTGGCCCCCGACGCCTGGGCGAACACCTCTATCATGGTGCGTAGCGATCGTGCGCAACCACGGGAACGAGGTCGACATGCTCTATCGCCTGGGTGCCGACGGCCTGGTGCTGTTTCACTTGCTGTTCATTGTCTTCGTGCTGCTGGGCGGGCTGTTGACGCTCAAGTGGCGCGCCGCCCTGTGGTGGCATCTGCCGGCGCTGTGCTGGGGCATCGCCGTGGAGTTCCTGCACCTGCCCTGCCCGCTCACCGACTGGGAAAACCACCTGCGTCATGCCGCAGGCCTTGCCGGCTACCAGGGCGGTTTCATCGAGCACTACGTCTGGCCGATCATCTACCCTGCCGGGCTGACCCCGGGCATCCAGTGGCTGCTGGGGTCAGTGGTGGTGCTGGTCAACGCCGTGGTTTACCTGCGGGTGCTGCGCCAGCGCCCGCATCACCCGGCCAGCGGTTGACCCTCAACGGCTGGCGACGATGAACAGGCGCGGGAACGGCAGCAGCACCCTGCCATCGGCGGCCGGCGGGTAGGCCTGTGCCATGGCCTGCAGGTAATGCTGCAGGAAGTCTGCCTGCTCATCGGCGTCCAGCGCCGCCAGGAAGGGGCGCAGCGCCGAGCCCTTGAACCATTCCACCACCGCCTGCGCCCCGCCCATCAACGGGTGGTAATAGGTGGTGCGCCAGATATCGACCTGGCGGCAATGGGGGCTGAGCACATCGTAGTAGTAGCTGGCGGTGTGCCGTGGCGGGTGGCGGACCGCGCCGATCTTGTCGGCCCAGGGGCCCTTGCTGGCGATTTCGCGGGCCTGGCGGTGGGCCGGCTCGTCGAGGTTGTCGGGCATCTGCACCGCCAGGCTACCGCCCTGGTTCAACTGCCGGACCAGGTGCGGGAACAACAGCGCGTGATCGGGCACCCACTGCAGCGAGGCATTGGCCAGGATTACGTCGACGCCCTGGGGAGCGGACCAGGCGCCGATGTCCGCCAGGCTGAAGTCGATGTCCGGCAGGCGCTGGCGCGCGGCGTCGAGCATGTCCTGGGAGCTGTCGAGGCCGCGTACCAAAGCCTGCGGATAACGCTCGGCCAGCGCCTGGGTGGAGTTGCCCGGGCCACAGCCCAGGTCGACGGCGCAGGTAATCGACCCCGGCGGCAACGCCGCCAGCAGGTCGCGCACCGGCCGGGTGCGTTCGTTCTCGAAGGTGCTGTACTGCGCCGCTGACCAGGTCATGGCGGGGTCCTTGTTTGCCAGTGAGAGGCTAACTATAGATCCATTGCTGTCGTGGTAGGAGCGGGCTTGCCCCGCGATTGCGAGTTACCCGTCCCTTCGCATCGCGGGACAAGCCCGCTCCTACAGGGGCTAGCCGCCCACCGCCAGTGCATAGGGCCCCTGGGCCAGTTGCTCGCGCAGGAACGCTACGCAACTGCGCACCTTGGCCGAACTTGCCGAACGCGCTGCCGTCACCGCCCAGACATCCGCCGGCTGGTGATAGGCCGGCAGCACCCGCACCAGCGAGCCATCGGCCAGATTGCCGTAGACGTCCCAGTACGAGGCCATGATGATGCCGTGGCCGTCCAGCGCCCACTGACGGACGATATCGCTGTGGTTGGCGGCCATGGGCCCGGTGACTTTTACCGTTTCGGCGCCCCCGGGCCCGACCAGGCGCCAGACCCCGAAGCGATCGTCACGGCTGCGAAACAGCAGGCAATCCTGCTGCGCGAGTTCCGCCGGCACCCGCACCGGGCCGCGCCGGGCCAGGTAGTCGGGGGCGGCGGCCAGCACCCGCTTGCTCTCGGCAATGCGGTGGGCGATCAGGTGCTTCTCCTGCACTTCGCCGACGCGGATATCGATATCGAAGTTCTCGCCGATCAGGTCCACCCGCCGGTCCAACAGCTCCAGCCAGATATCCAGGGTCGGATGCCGCCGGCGCAGCAGCGACAGGATCGGCGCGATGTGCTCCCGGCCCAGGCGCAGGCTGGTGCTGATGCGCAAGGTGCCGCGGGGCTCGCTCTGCGCGCCGGACAATGACTCGAACATCGACTCGACGTTCTCGAGGATTTTCTGCGCCCAGATGAACGCCGCCTCGCCATCGCTGGTGATGTTCACCCGTCGCGTGGTGCGGTTGAACAACTTGACCCCCAGCAGGGTTTCCAGGGTGGCGATGCGCTTGCTGACATGGGCCGGCGACAGCCCGGTCTCGCTGGCCGCGGCGATGAAGCTCGAACGCCGGGCCACTTCGCAGAACAGCTGCAGGTCGCGCAGCAGGGGCTCATTATTCGCTACGAGCGCATTCTGATTCTTCATTTGGCCCGATTATCTCCCCTGGGTTTTTTATTAGCCTCTCACAAAACCGCCGTCGCGGTCTGCCTTGTCCAACAAGAACAATGAGAGCGCCATGACTACCCTACGCATCGCCGTCGCCGGTGCCGGCCTGATCGGCCGCCGGCACATCGAACTGATCCAGGCCAGCAACGCCTGCCAACTCTGCGCCCTGGTCGACCCGGCCCCTGCTGCCGCAGCGCTCGCCGCCGCAGCCGGTGTGCCGTTGTACACCTCGCTGGCGCAGTTGTTCGCCGCCCGGCAAGTGGACGGGGTGATCCTCGCCACCCCCAACCAGTTGCATGTCGAAGGTGCCCTGGCCTGCGTGGAGCAAGGCGTTGCGGCGCTGATCGAAAAGCCGGTGGCCCACACGCTGGAGGAAGGCAAGCGCCTGCTGGCCATCGCCGAGCAACGCGGCGCACGGCTGCTGGTGGGGCATCACCGGGCCCACAGTGCGATCCTTGAAAAAGCCCGCGAACTGATCGCCGAAGGCCTGCTGGGCAATCTGGTGGCGGTGATGGGCAGCGCCCTGTTCTACAAGCCCAATGATTATTTCGACGCCGCACCCTGGCGCCGCCAGGCCGGTGGCGGACCGGTGCTGATCAACATGATCCACGAGATCGGCAACCTGCGTTCACTGTGCGGCGAAATCGTCGCCGTACAGGCCCAGGCCTCCAGCGCCACCCGTGGCTTTGCCGTGGAAGACAGCGTGGCCATCAGCCTGCGCTTCGCCAGCGGCGCCCTGGGTACCTTCCTGCTCTCGGACACCGCCGCCTGCGCCCGCAGCTGGGAGCAGACCGCCCGGGAGAACCTCGACTACCCCAGCTATGCCGACGAGGACTGCTACGTGATCGCCGGCACCCGCGGCTCCTTGTCGATCCCGAGCATGCGCCTGAAGTACTACGAGCAGGACCAGGACCGCTCCTGGTGGAAACCCTTCAACACCGCCGTCGCCCCCCTGGACCAGGCCGACCCGCTGCAACGCCAGCTGGCGCATTTCTGCGACGTGATCCAGGGCCGTGCCGAGCCGCTGGTCACGGTCCGCGACGGCCTGCGCAACCTGCAGATCGTCGAGGCTATCAGCCAGGCCGCGCAGAGTGGCGAGATCGTGCTCACCGAATCGCTGTGACACCCGCTTCACCTCCATAACAACAACAAACGGAGACACCCCATGGCCATCCATCCCGATGGGCTGCATGCCACCCGGCAAACGAAAAAAGCCACCGCCAGCGGTTGGGTCGGTTCGGCGCTCGAGTACTACGACTTCTTTATCTACGCCCAGGCCGCCGCGCTGATCTTTCCCCAGGTGTTCTTTCCGTCTACTGACCCGCGGGTGGCGATCATCGCTTCGCTGGCCACCTACGGCGTGGGCTACCTGGCGCGCCCGGTCGGGGCCTTCTTCCTCGGCCACTGGGGCGACACCCGCGGGCGCAAGAACGTACTGCTGCTGTGCATGTTCCTCATGGGCCTGGCCACGGTCGCCGTGGGCCTGCTGCCCACCTACAGCCAGATCGGCTACTGGGCCCCGGCCCTGCTGGTGGTGCTGCGCCTGATCCAGGGCTTTGCCGTGGCCGGGGAAATTGCCGGGGCCAGCTCGATGATCCTCGAACATGCGCCACCGGGGCGCCGCGGCTTCTTCGCCAGCTTCACCCTGCAAGGGGTGCAGGCCGGCCAGGTGCTGGCCGCGGCAATCTTCCTGCCGCTGGCCTACTTCATGCCCGAAGACGCGTTCAACAGCTGGGGCTGGCGGATTCCCTTCCTGCTCAGCGCCGCCGTGCTGATCGCCGCCTTCATCATCCGCCGCGAAGTCGAGGAACCCGAAGCCTTCACCCGCAAGGCCGGCCATACCCAGCGCCAACGCTCGCCGATCAAGGACGCCTTCAAGTACAGCTGGCGCGGCATGCTGGTGGTGCTGGGGGTGTCGCTGATGAACGTGATTCCGGTGGTGACCACCGTGTTCGGCGCTGCCTACGCGGTGCAGCCGGCCTATGGCGTGGGCTTCGACAAGAGCGTGTACCTGTGGATTCCGGTGGTCGGCAATATCGTCGCGGTGCTGGTGATTCCCTTTGTCGGCAACCTCTCCGACCGTATCGGTCGCCGCCCCTTGATCATCGGCGCTGCCCTGGGCTGCGGGTTGATGTCGTTCCTCTACCTGTACGCCATCAGCCTGCACAACCTGCCCCTGGCCTTCGCCGCCTCGCTGCTGATGTGGGGGATGATCTACCAGGGCTACAACGCGATCTTCCCGAGCTTCTTCCCCGAACAGTTCCAGACCCACTACCGGGTGTCGGCCATGGCCATCGCCCAGAACGTCGGCTACATGTTCACCGCCCTGCTGCCGGCGCTGTTCACCGCCGTGGCGCCACCGGGTTCGGGCAACGTGCCGCTTTTGATCGGCAGCATCACCTGCCTGGTCACCGCGATCTCGGCCATCGCCGCCTGGAGCGCCCCGGAAACCTACCGCACCCCCCTGGACCAGCTCGGCCGGCATGACGCCGTGGCCCTGGACAAACCTACCTATGACGCCCTGCGCGCCACTTCACTGACTGGAAACCTGCACCCATGACCACCCTGCTCGTACTCAACGGCCCCAACCTCAACATGCTCGGCCTGCGCCAACCCGAGGTCTATGGCCGCGAGACCCTGGCCGATGTCCAGGCCCTGTGCCAGTCGGCCGCCAGCCACCTGGACCTGACCCTGGAGTTCCAGCAGACCAACCACGAAGGCCAGATGATCGACTGGATTCACCAGGCCCGCGGCCGGGTCGCCGGCATTGTCATCAACCCCGGCGCCTGGACCCATACCTCGGTGGCCATCCACGACGCGCTGATCGCCGCCGAGGTACCGGTGATCGAAGTGCACATCTCCAACGTGCATCGCCGCGAAGCCTTCCGCCACCACTCCTACGTGTCGCTGGTGGCCAAGGCGGTGCTGGCCGGCTTCGGCACCCACGGCTATGTGCTGGCGATCGAACATTTCGCCCGCGAACTGGGCGCGCGACAAGGAGGTGCGGCATGAAGACCCTGGCCAACCCGGCGCAGCGCCTGCGCCTGGGCTTCGTCGGCGGCGGGCTGGAGTCGTCGATCGGCGCCACCCACCGCTACGCCGCCCACCTGGACGGTCACTTCGAACTGGTGGCCGGGGTGTTTGCCCGCGATCCGCAGCGCAACCTGGCGGCGGCCCAGGCCTATGGCGTAGCCCCCGAGCGCGCCTATGCCGACTTCCAGCAGATGGCCCGGGCCGAGGCCGATCGTCCCGATGGCATCCAGGCGGTGGCGATCATGGCGCCCAATGCTGTGCATGTGCCGGCCAGCCTGGCGTTCCTCGAACAGGGCATCGATGTGATCTGCGACAAGCCCCTGGCTACCAGCCTGGACGAGGCCCGGATCCTGCTTGACCGGGTCCGCCAGGGTCCGGCGCTGCAACTGCTGACCCACAACTACAGCGGCTACCCGATGGTCCGCGAGGCCCGCGAGCTGATCGCCCGCGGCGCCATTGGCGAGGTGCGCCTGGTGCAGGTCGAGCACGCCAGCGCCTTCGGCACCCATCCGCTGGAGCAGCAAGGGGTCAAGAGCCTGGCCTGGCGCACCGACCCCGAGCAGGCCGGCACCTCGTCGGTACTGGCCGACGTCGGGGTGCATGCGCATCAACTGCTGCGCTTTGTCACCGGCCTTGAGGTCAGCGAAGTCTCGGCGGAACTGAGCACCCTGGTGCCGGGCCGCCGTTCGGACGACAACGCCCACGTCAACCTGCGCCTGAACGGCGGCGCACGGGGCATGCTGTGGGCCAGCTTCGTGGCCGCGGGTCATCGCCATGGCTTGCAGATCCGCGTGTTCGGCTCCACTGGCTCGCTGTACTGGCATCAGGAAGAACCGGAACGCCTGGAGCTGCGTCATCAGGACCAGCCGCATCAGTGCCTGCGCCGGGGCGAAGCCTGGCTCGGCGAGGCGGCAAAACAGGCGACGCGGATCAAGGCCGGCCAGCCCGAAGGTCTGCTCGAAGCCTTCGCCAACCTCTACAGCGACGCCGCCGAACTGATCCGCGCACGCCGCGAGCAACGCCCGGCCGCACCACTGGCCCAGCAATGCCCGACGGCAGAAGACGGCCTGCGCGGCATGGCCTTCATCGATGCCTGCGTACGCTCGGACCGGGACCAGGGCCGCTGGACCCCGGTGTGACCAGCGTCATTACCCATTGAGGGTTACTCCATCGCTGTGATGTGCGGCCCGCCCCGGGCCGCGCATACTCGGTTCCACACCTGCACAAGGAGCCGCGATGAAGATCGAACTCGTACAGCTGGAGGGCCGCGACGGCGATACCGCCTACAACCTCCAGCGCACCCTGGATGCCATTGCCACCTGCAAGGCCGACACCGACCTGCTGGTGTTTCCGGAAACCCAGCTGATGGGTTTTGCCAATGCCGAACAATTGCCCCATGTCGCCGAACCCCTCCACGGCCCCAGCCTTGAGGCGGTCCGGCAAGCCGTGCGCGAACAGGATGTGGCGGTGGTGGTCGGCCTGGCCGAACGGGACGGCGAGCACTTCTACAACACCTCGGTGCTGCTCACCCCGGACGGCATCGCCCTGCGCTACCGCAAGACCCACCTGTGGCCATCGGAGCGCGGCCTGTTCCAGGCCGGCGATCGCTTCGCCACCACGACCTGGAAAGGCCTGCGCATCGGCCTGCTGATCTGCTACGACATCGAACTGCCGGAAACCAGTCGGGCGCTGGCGCAACTGGGCGTCGACCTGATCATCGTCAGCAACGGCAACATGGACCCCTACGGCCCGGTACACCGCACCGCGATCATGGCCCGCGCCCAGGAGAACCAGGCCTTTGCCCTGATGGTCAATCGCGTCGGTGCAGGCAGCGACGGGCTGGTGTTCGCCGGCGGCAGCGCCGTGGTCGATCCCTGCGGACGGATGCTGTTCGAAGCCGGACGCGAGCCGTGCCGCCAGCAGGTCGAACTGGACCCTGGACAGCTCGCCCTGGCTCGCCGCGACTACGACTACCTGCAGGATCGGCGCCTGCACTTGCCGGGCACACAAATCGACCACGGCAATGGCCTGCGCGAACTGTTGATCCCCTAGCGGCACCTACAACGACAAGAACCGGAGTGCGCCCATGAAGTCGATCCGCTGCTTACCCCTGGCCCTGGCTGCATTGCTGGGCACTACAGGCCTTGAGGCCGGTGAAAGTGCCACCGCCAGCGTGCATATCTACAACTGGTACGACTACATCGCCCCGGACACCCCCCGGCAGTTCCAGCAGGCATCGGGCATCGCTCCGGTGTATGACGTGTTCGACAACAGCGACGTGATGCAGAGCAAGCTGATGGCCGGGCGCAGTGGCTACGACGTGGTGTTCGCCAGCGGCGACCTGCTGCCCAACCTGATCAAGGCCGGGGTGCTGGCCGAGCTCGATCGCAGCCAGTTGCCCAACTTCCCCCACCTGGACCCGCAGATGCTCGCCAAGCTGCAGGGCAATGACCCCGGCAACCGCTACGCCGCGCCCTACCTGTGGGGCACCACCGGCATCGGCTATGACCAGGACAAGGTCAAGGCGCTGCTGGGCGAGCAGGCACCGGTGGACTCCTGGGCGCTGATCTTCGACGAGGCCAACCTGGCCAGGTTGAGCGAATGCGGGGTGGCGATGCTCGATGCGCCCAACGAGATCATCCCCATCGCCCTGCACTACCTGGGCCTGCCGTACAACAGCAAGAACCCGGACGACTACCGCAAGGCCGAAGCGTTGCTGCTCAAGCTGCGCCCGCACATTCGCTACTTCGACTCCTCGCGCTTCATCTCCGACCTTGCCAATGGCAACGTCTGCGTCGTGCTGGGCTGGTCGGGTGGCGTATTCGAGGCCAGGCTCAGTGCCGAGAACGCCGGCAATGGCCGGCAGATCCGCTACAGCATTCCCCGCGAAGGGGCGCCGTTGTGGCAGGAGAACATGGTACTGCTCAAGGATGCACCCAACCCGCAACAGGGCCTTGCCTTCATCAACTACATGCTCAAGCCCGAGGTGATCGCCGCGTCGAGCAACTACCTGGGCTACCCCAATGCCAACAAGGATGCGACCGGACTGGTCGAGGCGCGGATTCGCGACAACCCCATGGTGTACCCGCCGCAGGCGGTGCTCGACACCCTGTTTGCCCTCGAACCGCTGCCCCTGAAGCTGGAGCGGCTGCGTACCCGGGTGTGGAGCACGGTCAGGACCGGTGGCTGAGCCGGGTCAGTCTTCCAGCGGCTTGGGGGGCGCAGCCGGCTTGGCGGGTTTGGCCGGCTTGGCCGGTTTGCCATCCTTGCCCGGCTTGGCCTCCGCTACCGGCGCGGCGGTGACTACCGGGGGTGGAGTCACCGCTTTTTCGGCGGCCGGCAGCTCATCCACGGCCTTGAAGATCGACTCGGGTTCCACCGTGCCGTCATGTTTGATTTCATGCCGCTCGCCATCCTTGCCCACCAGGATCACCTGGGTGCCGGTACGCGCGCCCAGCTTGAGTTCGCGGATCAGGGCCATGGTGGTCTGCTGCTCGAGGTTCTTGTCGTCACGCTTGCCGACCATCCCGGCCACGCTGTAGAGCACCAGGTTGCGTTCATCGAAGGCCTTCTTGGTGGCCGGATCTTTCAGGGCTTCGTTGAGGCCGCGCAAGGTCGGGTCGGCGGTACTGGGGGCGATGATGATCAAGGGGCGGGACTTGTACAGGTCCTGGGTCAGGGGGGCGTCGTCGGCGAGGACGGGGCCGGCAATGGCCAGCAAGGTGGCGAGGGTCAATGACCGGACGAGCATGCGCATCTCCTTCAAATTCCATGCATCAAAGACTACAGATCGCGACGAAAGATCCGAGGTGCGAGCCTAAACTACAGGACGAATTCCGTGGACAAGTCAAAGGTAACTTCCGATTTCCATGTAAGGCCTTTGAGGCATCCAGAACAGGCTGACATCTGAATCTGAGGATAGACCATGAGTGTCATCGATACCCTGCTGTTGCTGCTGATCCTGGCCACGGCGCTGGGCTGCGGATTGATGGGCGGGCTGTTCTTCGCCTTCTCCAACTTCGTCATGACCGCCCTTGAACGCATCCCGGAACACAGTGCGGTCGCGGCCATGCAGTCGATCAACAAGGTGGTGCTCAACCGGCTGTTCCTGGCGTTGTTCCTGGGTACCGCACTCACCAGCGTGGCGCTGCTGGCCTGGGCCTACCAGCGCTGGCCGTTGCCGGGCAGCCTGTGCATGGCGATCGGCAGTGCCTTGTACCTGGCCGGCAATATTGTGGTGACGATGCTGTTCAACGTGCCGAAGAACCAGGCCCTGGCCCGCCTCGACCCGGTAAGCCCGGAAGCGGCAGCGGCCTGGCATCGCTATGTGCCGGGCTGGAACCGCTGGAACCACGTGCGCACGGTGACAGCCCTGGCGGCGGCCGCGTGGCTGATGCTGGCGTTGTGGTTGGTCCGCGAGGCGTAACGGCTGGAAGCCATCGCTTAACGCTGTTCGTAGGAGCGGGCTTGTCCCGCGATGACCAGGTCACTGACGAACCGCGATCGCGGGTCAAGCCCGCTCCTACAGGCTCAGAACAACCCGAGCTGCCGGTCGATCAGGGCGGTGAAGTCGTCCTGCACGAAGGGCAGGATCGCATCGGCCACCGGCTGCAATTGCCGGGTCAGGTAGTGGTCGTAGTCGATCGCCGAATGCCGGGTCTCCAATGGTTCGGGGCCGGCCACGGTGATCACGTAGCTGATCCAGCCACCGTTCTGGTATTGCCGTGGACGGCCCTGGCGATCGTTGAACTCATCGGCCAGGCGCGCCGCCCGTACATGGGGCGGGACGTTGCGCTGGTAGTCGGCCAGAGGCCTGCGCAGGCGCTTGCGGTAGATCAGCAGTTCATCCTGCTCGCCGGCCAGGGTCTTGCGAACGTACTCGCGCAGGTAGGCCTGGTAGGGCTGGCGCCGGAAGATGCGCTCGTACAGGTCCTGCTGGAACTGCCGGGCCAGCGGCGACCAGTCGGTGCGCACGCTTTCGAGCCCCTTGAAGACCATCTCCTCTCGCCCGTCGTCGCGCTGGACCAACCCGGCATAGCGCTTCTTGCTGCCCTCCTCGGCACCGCGGATGGTCGGCATCAGGAAGCGTTTGTAGTGGGTCTCGTACTGCAGCTCCAAGGCGCTCTCCAGCGCGAAGGTGTCGCCCAGGTGCTCGCGCCACCATTGGTTGACCTGCGCAACCAGGCGCCGGCCGATGGCGGCGGCATCTGCTTCGTCGTGGGCGCTCTTCAACCAGACGAAGGTGGAGTCGGTGTCGCCGTAGATCACCGCATAGCCTTGGGCCTCGATCAGTTCGCGGGTCTGGCGCATGATCTGGTGCCCACGCAGGGTGATGGACGACGCCAGGCGTGGATCGAAGAACCGGCAGCCACTGGAACCGAGCACGCCGTAGAAGGCATTCATGATGATCTTCAGCGCCTGGGACAAGGGCGCATTGTGCTCGCGCTTGGCCGCCTCGCGGCCCTGCCAGACCCGCTCGACGATCGCCGGCAGGCAATGCCGGGTGCGCGAGAAGCGCGCCCCGCGAAAGCCCGCCACCGAGGTGTCGTCACCCGGTTCGCGCAAGCCTTCGACCAGGCCCAGCGGGTCGATCAGGAAGGTGCGGATGATCGAGGGGTACAGGCTCTTGTAGTCGAGCACCAGCACCGACTCGTACAAGCCCGGCCGCGAGTCCATGACGAAGCCACCCGGGCTGGCCTCTTCCGGGCGCTCGCCCTGGTTTGGCGCAACGAAGCCCTGGCGATGCATCAAGGGCATGTACAGGTGACAGAACGCCGCCACCGAGCCACCGCTGCGATCGGCCGGCAAGCCGGTGACCGTGGCCCGCTCCAGCAAGAAATCGAGGATCTCGGTACGGGCGAAAATCCGCGTAACCAGTTCGCAGTCCTTGAGGTTGTAGCGGGCCAGCGCCGGTTTGTCTTCGGCGAACATGCGGTTGATTTCATCCATGCGCTGGTACGGCGTGTCGATCGACTTGCCTTCGCCCAGCAGGGTCTGGGCGACATTTTCCAGGCTGAACGAGGGAAAGCTCCAGGTCGCCGAGCGCAGGGCCTCGATGCCGTCGATGATCAGGCGGCCGGCGGCACCGGCAAAGAAATGCGCACGGCTGCCGTGCTCGCGCCACTCCATCGTCTCGCCACCACGCCCCAGGCGAAGCGGCACCTGCAACTGCTGGGCGTGGGCCTGCAGAATGCGCAGGTCGAACTGCACCAGGTTCCAGCCGATGATTGCATCGGGGTCGTGCAGGGCCAGCCAGTCGTTCAGGCGTTCGAGCAGTTGCGCGCGGCTGTCGCAGTAGTCCAGGTCGAAATCGATCCCTCCAGGGTCGCCGTTGGCCGGGCCGAGCATGTACACCTGGCGCTGCCCGCACCCCTCCAGGGCAATGGAATACAGCTCGCCGCGTTCGGTGGTCTCGATGTCCAGCGACACCAGCTTCAGGGTCGGACGATAGTCGGGGGCCGGCTTGAGCTGGGCCTCGCACAGCACGCCGTCGTTGTCCGGCGTGCCGGTGAAACTGACCGGCGCGGTGATGAACCGCTCCATCAGGTAGCGCTCGGGTGGCCGCACATCGGCCTCATAGACCTGCACCCCGGCGGCGCGCAAGCGCTTGTCGAGTTGTATCAGTTGCCGGTGCTGGCGGCAGTACAGCCCCAGCACCGGACGTTGCTCGAAGTCACGCAACTCAAGCGCACGCAGCGCTACACCGCGCTCACCGCGCAGCAATGCCCGGGCCTGCTCGCCATGGGCAGCGGGAATGAACGCCACCGAGGTCTGCACAGGCAGGCGCAGACGCCGGGGGCCCTGGTCGGTGGCCAGCCAGAACTCGACGCAGGTGCCGCTCGGGGTATCGCGCCAGTGCCGGGTCAGGACAAAGCCCTGCTGGACCTGCGGCGCATCTGCCTGGGTGCTATTAGTCATACAAATAGTCAACGCCCTGCTGCGGCAGGCAAGGCACCCGACTGGCCAGGAATTCACCCAGTGCCCGTACCTGGTGGGCCTGGGGCGCTGTCCTTGGCCAGACCAGGTAATAACCTTCGCCGGTCGCCACGGCCTGGGGAAACGGCATCACCAACTGGCCGCCATCGAGTTCGCCGTGGGCCAGCAGCAGGTCGACCACCGCCACACCCGCTCCTTGCTGGGCCGCGGACATGCCCTGGTCGAGGGAGTCGAACACCTGGCCACGGTCCAGTGCCACCTGGGTGGCCTGCAAGCGGGTCAGCCAGCGCCGCCAGTCGCGCCGGTCCGGTGAGGGGTGCAGCAGTTCATGGCGGTTGAGCGCATCGAGGCCCTGCGCGCTCGCAACGCCATGGGCCGGGCTGCAGACCGGCACCAGCCACTCGTCAAACAGCTTGAGGCTGTCGACATCGGCGGCAAAGCGTCCATCGGCCAGCAGGATCGCGGCATCGAAGGGTTCGCTGTAGAAGTCCACGCGATCGACGTCCATCCACACGCTGGACAGTTGCACGCGGCTGGGTGAAGGCGTCTGGCGAAACTCGCCCAGCACCTTGAGCAGCCAGCGCACGGTCAGGGTCGAGGGGGCCTTGAGGCGAATGTCCTGGCGGTCCTTCTTCAGCAGGCCGCAGGCGTTTTCAATGATCTTGAAGCCGACCTTCAACTCCTGGGCCAGCAGGCGCCCAGGCTCGGTCAGTGACAGCTTGGGCCCGCGACGCTCGAACAAGGCGCAGTCGAACAGGCCCTCGAGGGTCTTGATGTGGTGGCTGATGGCGCCCTGGGTGAGCACCAGTTCCTCGGCGGCACGGGTGAACGAGCCATAGCGCGCCGCCACCTCGAAGGCCCGCAGGGCCTGCAGGGCAGGAATTCGTTCGGACATGGCCGGCCTCAAGCATGAGTCAAACTAATAGAAGGCCACAGCAACAGGCGTTTTACAAGCTTCAGGGGGCTGCCGAGAATGCCCGCCTGCCCTTTCGCCACGAGCCCTGCCATGAACACCGCCCTGCTGTTGACCTACGCCCTGACCGTTTTGCTCTTGATCGCCACCCCCGGTCCGGTGGTGGCCCTGGTCATCAACACCACGGCCAGCGCCGGTCGCCGCCGGGCCTTGCTGACCGCCCTGGGCACCAATGCGGCCTCGCTGGTACTGATCGCCGTGGCCGCCAGCGTGATTCTCACCAGTGCGGTCATCGACCCGCGCTGGCTGGCCGCCTTGAGCCTGCTTGGCTGCCTGTTCATCGGTTACCTGGCGATCGCCAGCCTGCCCGAGGCCCTGAGCGACATCCCGGTTGCCGCCGTGGCCCCGACACAGCGCAGCGGCCTGTGGCAAGGTTTCGTGGTCGGGCTGTCGAACCCCAAGGACATCCTGTTCTTTGTGGCCTTTTTTCCTCAGTTCATACAAGTCACTGCCTATATCAATCACAGCCTGGTACTGCTCTCGCTGGTCTGGATCGCCATCGACCTGAGCATCCTCGGTCTATACATTTTCCTTACCGCACGGCTGGTGAGCCCACGCCATCGGCGCCTGATCAGCCTGACCAGCGGTGCACTGCTACTGGTGATCGCCACCGTCGGCCTGATCTACAATCTCAACATTCTGTTGCCTTGACCCTAATCAGGTTTCGACCAGGTCCTACAATGGTTAGAATGTCCGACTTAATTCCAGGCCCCTCGAACCCCACTATGGACAGTCGGATTGAACCCTGAATATTACCGCCGCACCTGTATTTTCATGCCCAGTCGCCCGCCCTCGCGTTTCACCTCGCTACGCACGCACCTGTTGCGTGGCCTGATGGCCGTACTGGTACCGGCCAGCGCCCTGGCCGATAGCGCACAAATCGCCCCCCACGCCGACTTGTTGTACCGCCAGGCCGTGCAAATGCTGGAACAGGCCGACAGCCCGAACAGCGGCTTCAGCCTCAAGGCCGGCAGCACCGACCAGGACCTGGCTCGACAAGGCCAGGCCCTGGGACGCACCCTGGCGCCGGCGGTGAACCTGCTGGAAAAGGCCGTGGAACTGGACCATCCGGTTGCACGCTATCGCCTGGCCCTGTACTACATGACCTACCTGCCGGCCGCGCAGATCCCGGCGGCGGCCTGCCCGCTGTTGCAGACCAGCCTGAACCAGGGCTTTGCCCCTGCGGCCCTGGGTATCGAAAGCTGGTGCGCCGACTACCGCCAGAGCAACGCGTTTCGCCGCGACCTCGAAAGCCTGCAGAGCCGCAACAATCGCTTCGCGCCCTACTACCCGCAACCCGCCCTGCGCTTGCAATGCAACCGCGAACAGCCCCAGGGCCTGGCGATGCAGTGGGGCCGGCAGCGCGATTACCAGGCCGAGATCTATCGGCTGCAGGGCAATCTCGACCCGCAGCAGCGCGAGACGTACTGGCAGAAGGCCGTGGACCTCAATGGCTGCTACGCCGCGCAACAACGCTTGCTCAGCAGTCATCACTGAGGCACGCCAACCCCGACGGGTGATGACCGACAGCAAGATCGTTCAAGTCACCCGCGTGCGGCTCTGGCATGCTGTACAACCTTTTCCCGTTGTTGCAGATGTCCATGTCCAGTCCACCCTTTGCCCGCCAGGCGTTCATCCAGGGCGCCGTTGCCATCCTGCCGCTGTCGCTGGCCGTCGCGCCCTGGGGCCTGCTGGCCGGTTCCATGGCCATCGAGGCCGACCTTACCCCGTGGGAAGGCCAGGGCCTGTCGGCCATCGTCTTCGCCGGCGCCGCCCAACTGGTGGCCATCGGCATGATCAAGGGCGGAGCGAACCTGTTCTCGATCCTGTTGACCACCCTGCTGCTGACCTCCCAACACCTGCTCTACGGCCTGTCGATGCGCCCGGCGATCTCCGGTCTGCCGACCCGCTGGCGGCTGGGCCTGGGCTTCTTGCTCACCGATGAATTCTTCGCCCTGACCAGCCAGTACGACCAGCAGCAGTTCAACCGCTGGTACGCCCTGGGGGTGGGCCTGACGTTCTACATTGCCTGGAACCTGTTCACCCTGGCCGGGATCATCCTGGGCCAGAACATCCCGCACCTGGACCAGCTGGGCCTGGACTTTTCCATCGTCGCCACCTTCGTCGCGCTGATCACCCCGCTGGTGCGCAACCTGCCCACGGTGGTCTGCGTCGCGGTGGCGTTGTTCAGTTCGGTGCTGTTCAGTTTCTGGCAGTGGGAAACCGGCCTGGTGGCCGCCGGCCTGCTGGGCATGAGTGCCGGCTTCATCTGCCAGAAATTCAGCGGAGCACGCTCATGATTTTTGCCTTGATCATCGGCATGGGCGTGCTGGTGTTCCTCAACCGCTACGCCTTCCTCGAACCACGCCTGCCCCTGCGCCTGAGCTCCAATGCGCGGCAGTTCCTGGGCTTTGCCGTACCGGGCATGCTCACCGCGATCTGCGGGCCGATCATCTTCCTGCCCGGACACCAGCTCGACCTGAGCCTGGCCAACCCCTACCTGCTGGGTTCGGTGGTGGCCGTGGTGCTGGTGCTGTTGACCCGCAGCACCCTGATCAGCATGCTGGTGAGCATGGTGTGCTTCTTTATTTTCCGCTGGTGGTTGAACGGCAGCCCATGAGTGCAGCGACACGGGAACAGACCCGCTTCTGGCAAGCCCAGGCCTTGGGCGATATCGAGATGCTGCATGCACAGTATGTCCAGCAGCGTTTCGCCCCCCATGTGCATGAAGGCTACGTGATCACTATCATCGAGTCCGGTGCCCAGCGCTTCTGGCACCGTGGCAGCGAGCACCTGGCACCGGTGGGCAGCATGGTGCTGATCCACCCGGACGAGTTGCACACTGGCGCCAAGGCTCACGAACACGGCTGGCGCTATCGCGGTTTCTACCCGCAGATAGAACGCATTACCGGTGTGCTCGATGAGCTGGAACTCAAGCGCGACGGCCTGCCCAGCTTCGACGCCAGCGTGCTGCACGATCCTCAACTGGCCAGGGCCTTCAGCGGCCTGCACTGCTCGGCCGAGCACGACGCCAGCGCCCTGGAACAGCAGACCGCCTGGCGCGAGGCGGTATTGCTGCTGGTGCAGCGTCATGCCCGTGTCGGTAGCGCACGTGAACCGGGTAATGAACCCTGCGCCGTGGCCCGGGCCAAGGAGTTGATGGACAGTCGCCTGGCCTACCCGCCTTCGCTGCAGGAACTGGCCGAGGCGGTCAACCTGTCGCCGTTTCACTTCGCCCGGGTGTTTCGCCAGGCCACCGGCCTGCCGCCCCACGCCTGGCTCAAGCAGCGGCGCCTGAGCCGTGCCCGGGCGTTGTTGCGCAATGATTGCCTGCCGTTCAATGTGGCCTTTGCCCTGGGGTTTTCCGACCAGAGTCATTTGAACCGGCAGTTCAAGCAGGCTTATGGGGTGACGCCGGGAGAGTACCGGCGTGCTTGTCTGGGATAGAGGAATACAGCATCGCGGGGCAAGCCCGCTCCCACATGCCCTGTGGGAGCGGGCTTGCCCCGCGATAAGGCTCGTCAGGCCGGCGCCGACGTCCGGATCAGATGATCGAAGGCCGCCAGGGAAGCCTTGGCCCCCTCGCCCACGGCAATCACGATCTGCTTGTACGGCACCGTGGTCACGTCACCGGCGGCAAACACGCCCGGCAGGTTGGTCTGGCCACGGGAGTCGACGATGATCTCGCCCCGCGGCGACAGCTCGACCGTGCCCTTGAGCCAGTCGGTGTTGGGCAGCAGGCCGATCTGCACGAAGATGCCTTCCAGTTGCAGGTCGTGCAGCTCGTCGCTGTTGCGGTCCTTGTAGCGCAAGCCGTTGACCTTCTCGCCATCGCCCAGCACTTCGGTGGTCAGCGCGCCGGTGATCACCTTGACGTTGGGCAGGCTGTGCAGCTTGCGTTGCAACACGGCGTCGGCACGCAGCTGGCTGTCGAACTCGATCAGGGTCACCTGGGCGACGATGCCCGCCAGGTCAATGGCCGCTTCCACGCCGGAGTTGCCACCGCCGATCACCGCCACGCGCTTGCCCTTGAATAGCGGGCCATCGCAGTGCGGGCAGTAGGCCACGCCACGGCTGCGGTATTCCTTCTCGCCCGGCACGTTCATTTCGCGCCAGCGGGCACCGGTGGCCAGGATCACGGTCTTGGCCTTGAGCGAGGCGCCACTGGCCAGGCGCACTTCGTGCAGACCGCCGTCGGTAGCCGGGATCAGCGCTTCACCGCGCTGCAGGTTCATGATGTCGACGTCGTACTGCTTGACGTGTTCTTCCAGGGCCATGGCCAGTTTCGGCCCTTCGGTTTCCTGGACCGAGATGAAGTTCTCGATAGCCATGGTGTCGAGCACCTGGCCGCCGAAGCGCTCGGCAGCCACGCCGGTGCGGATGCCTTTACGGGCCGCATAGATGGCCGCCGCGGCGCCGGCCGGGCCACCGCCGACCACCAGCACATCGAAGGCGTCCTTGGCGTTGATTTTCTCTGCCTGGCGTTCGCCGGCGCTGGTGTCCAGCTTGCCGAGGATCTCTTCCAGGCCCATGCGCCCCTGGCCGAACACTTCGCCATTGAGGTAGACGCTCGGCACGGCCATGACCTTGCGCGACTCGACTTCGGCCTGGAACAGCGCACCGTCGATGGCGACATGCCGCACATTGGGGTTGAGCACCGCCATCAGGTTCAGCGCCTGGACCACGTCCGGGCAGTTCTGGCACGACAGCGAGAAGTAGGTTTCGAAGTTGAACTCACCCTTGAGTGCGCTGATCTGCTCGATCACTTCCGCGCTGGCCTTGGACGGATGACCGCCGACCTGCAGCAGGGCGAGCACCAGCGAGGTGAATTCGTGGCCCATGGGGATGCCGGCAAAGCGCAGGCTGATATCGGCTCCCGGGCGATTGAGCGAGAACGACGGGCGACGGGCGTCGTTGCCGTCCTCGCGCAAGGTAATGAGGGTCGACAGGCTGGCAATTTCCACCAGCAGGTCGCGCAATTCGCGGGATTTCGCGCCGTCATCGAGGGAAGCGACGATCTCGATCGGCTGAGTGACCCGCTCCAGGTAGGCTTTCAACTGAGTTTTAAGCGTGGCGTCCAACATACGGGCGATTCCTTTTTCAAACGGTAGAAATAACAACGCCCGGGCGAAAGCGCCCGGGCGTCTTGCGGGGCGGTGACAACGTCAGGTGCGGGCGGCCACCGCCCTCGGCTGGCTCACGGTCTTAGATCTTGCCGACCAGGTCCAGCGATGGCGCCAGGGTGGCTTCGCCTTCTTTCCACTTGGCCGGGCAGACTTCGCCTGGGTGGGCAGCGACGTACTGGGCAGCCTTGATCTTGCGCAGCAGTTCGCTGGCGTCGCGGCCTACGCCACCGTCGTTCAGTTCGACGATCTTGATCTGGCCTTCCGGGTTGATCACGAAGGTGCCACGGTCGGCGATACCGGCTTCTTCGATCAGCACGTCGAAGTTGCGCGAGATGACGTGGGTCGGGTCACCGATCAGTGGGTACTGGATCTTGCCGATGGTGTCCGAGGTGTCGTGCCAGGCCTTGTGGGTGAAGTGGGTGTCGGTGGACACGCCGTAGATTTCCACGCCCAGGTCTTTGAACTCGGCGTAGTTGTCGGCCAGGTCGCCCAGCTCGGTCGGGCAGACGAAGGTGAAGTCGGCCGGGTAGAAGAAGACCACGGACCATTTGCCCTTCAGGTCGGCTTCAGACACTTCGACGAACTTGCCCTGGTGGTAAGCTGTGGCTTTGAACGGTTTAACCTGGCTGTTGATGATAGGCATGAGTGACTCTCCTTCAGGGGTTGAAAAAACTGATGGGAGAATCGTAGCCAATACATTGGATCAATGCTCATTGGCAAAGCTGATGTTGCCGATTGGTTTTGGCTATAAGGTGGGGATGTCGATAGCGGTTTTGATGCTATCGCGGGGCAAGCCCGCTCCTACCTAGATCCGTAGGAGCGGGCTTGCCCCGCGATTGAGGTAGCTTAACGCGCAGGCGTACGCAGGGTGACGAACTCTTCCGCCGCCGTCGGGTGCACGCCGATGGTCTCGTCGAACTGCTGCTTGGTCGCCCCGGCCTTGAGGGCGATGCCCAGGCCCTGGATGATCTCGCCGGCATCCGGGCCGACCATGTGGCAACCCAGCACCCGGTCGGTGTCGGCATCGACCACCAGTTTCATCAGGGTCTTTTCCTGGACCTCGGTCAGGGTCAGCTTCATCGGCCGGAAACGGCTTTCGAAGATCTGCACCTTGTACCCCTGCTCCAGCGCCTGCTCCTCGGTCAGGCCGACCGTGCCGATCGGTGGCTGGCTGAACACCGCGGTCGGGATGTTCTGGTAGTCCACCGGGCGGTACTGCTCGGGCTTGAACAGGCGACGGGCCACGGCCATGCCTTCGGCCAGGGCGACCGGGGTCAGTTGCACCCGCCCGATCACATCGCCAACGGCCAGGATCGATGGCTCGGTGGTCTGGTACAGGTCATCGACACGGATGAAGCCACGGGCATCGAGCTCCACACCGGTGTTTTCCAGGCCCAGGTTGTCGAGCATCGGCCGCCGCCCGGTGGCGTAGAACACACAGTCGGCGACCAGCTCGCGACCGTCCTTGAGGGTGGCCTTGAGGCTGCCGTCGTCCTGGCGCTCGATACGCGCGATGTCGCTGTTGAACTTGAGGCTCAGGCCGCGTTTTTCCAGCTCTTCCTTCAGGTGCGTGCGCACCCCGCCATCGAAGCCGCGCAGGAACATGTCACCGCGGTAGAGCAAGGTGGTTTTCGCCCCCAGTCCTTGGAAGATGCCAGCGAATTCGACGGCGATATAACCGCCACCGACCACCAGCACGCGCTTGGGCAGGTCCTTGAGGAAGAAAGCTTCGTTGGAACTGATGGCCAGTTCCTTGCCCGGAATGTCCGGCACCTGCGGCCAGCCGCCGGTGGCGATGAGGATGTGCTCGGCGCTGTAGCGCTGGCCCTCGACTTCCACTTCATGGGCGCCGGTCAGCTTGGCGTGGCCTTCGAGCAAGGTCACGCCGCTGTTGACCAGAAGGTTGCGGTAGATGCCGTTGAGCCGCTCGATCTCGCGGTTCTTGTTGGCGATCAGCTTGCCCCATTCGAACTGGGCATCTTCCAGCGACCAGCCAAAGCCTGCGGCCTGCTCGAAGTCATCGGCAAAATGCGCACCATAGACCAGCAGCTTTTTCGGCACGCAGCCGACGTTGACACAGGTGCCGCCCAAGTAACGGCTTTCGGCCACCGCCACTTTCGCGCCGAAGCCCGCCGCAAAACGCGCAGCACGCACACCGCCGGAACCGGCACCAATCACGAACAGATCAAAATCGTAGGCCATTTCAGTCTCCTTGCCAGGCCGACAGCATACCCCGACTCACCAGCCGGGAACAAAAAAGCCACCCGAAGGTGGCTTTTTCAGACAACACCGAGGACTCAGTAAGCCTTGCCGGTCTTGTAGAAGTTCTCGAAGCAGAAGTTGGTCGCCTCGATGTAGCCTTCGGCGCCACCGCAGTCGAAACGCTTGCCCTTGAACTTGTAGGCGATCACGCAGCCGTCCTGGGCCTGCTTCATCAGTGCGTCGGTGATCTGGATTTCACCGCCCTTGCCCGGCTCGGTTTCTTCGATCAGCTTGAAGATGTCCGGGGTCATGATGTAGCGACCGATGATCGCCAGGTTCGACGGTGCATCTTCCGGCTTTGGCTTCTCGACCATGTTGCGTACACGGTACAGGTCGTCACCGATCAGGTCGCCGGCGATCACGCCGTACTTGCTGGTTTCCTGCGGGTCGACTTCCATGATGGCAACGATGGTGCAGCGGTACTGCTTGTACAGCTTGACCATCTGCTTGAGTACGCCGTCACCTTCGAGGTTGACGCACAGGTCGTCGGCCAGCACCACGGCGAACGGCTCGTCACCGATCAGCGGGCGACCGGTCAGGATCGCGTGGCCCAGGCCTTTCATTTCGGTCTGGCGGGTGTAGGAGAACGAGCACTCGTCGAGCAGACGGCGGATACCGACCAGGTATTTTTCCTTGTCGGTGCCCTTGATCTGGTTTTCCAGCTCGTAGCTGATGTCGAAGTGGTCTTCCAGGGCGCGTTTGCCGCGACCGGTAACAATGGAAATCTCGTTCAGCCCAGCATCCAGCGCTTCTTCAACGCCGTACTGGATCAGTGGCTTGTTCACCACCGGCAGCATTTCCTTGGGCATGGCTTTGGTTGCAGGCAGGAAGCGGGTGCCGTAACCGGCAGCCGGGAACAAGCATTTCTTGATCATATACGTCCTTAACAAGGGCTTTGCGTACGAAATTCGGCGCAGTCTAATCAGGCGGCGGTCACCTTACAATGCCCCCCGCTGGCTGGCCGATGCCATCATAGAGAAATCCTAGTGTAGTTAGTTCCCCAGAATCGCAAAATATGCCGGCGGCGCGACCGCCTGCAGGCGCAAACCGGCACCGTTCATCGCCCGATTCACCTGCGCTGTCGAAACCCTGCGCCGGCAATCGACCATCCGTACATTCCCCCCACCGGAGCGTACCCATGGACAACTATCACAACCCGCAGGTGGTCTCGCGCAGCGAATGGCTCAGCGCCCGCCGCCAGTTGCTGCTGCACGAAAAGGCCCTGACCCACCAGCGCGACGAACTCGCCAGGGCCCGCCGCGCCCTGCCCTGGGTGCGTATCGACCAGGCCTACAGCTTCGAAGGCCCCCAGGGCCGCCTGAGCCTGGCCGACCTGTTCGCCGGACGCAGCCAACTGCTGGTCTACCACTTCATGTTCGGCGACGGCTGGAGCGAAGGCTGCAGCGGCTGTTCGTTCCTGGCCGACCATTTCGACGGCGCCAACCTGCACCTGGCCCATCACGATGTCTCGCTGGTGGCCGTGTCCCACGCGCCCTTCGCCCAGTTCCAGGCGTTCAAGCAACGCATGGGCTGGACCTTCCCCTGGGTCTCGTCCCACGCCAGCAGCTTCAACCAGGAGTTCGGCGTCAGCGCCGGCGCCGAGGGCATCAACCAGTACAACTACGAGCCCTATGCCGGCAACGAGACCGAGCTGCCGGGCCTGAGCGTGTTCTATCGCGATGCGGGCGGCACGATCTTCCACACCTACTCAAGCTATGCCCGAGGCCTGGACATCCTGGTCGGCGCCTACAACTTCCTCGACCTGATGCCCAAGGGCCGCAACGAGGAAGGCACCATGGACTGGGTTCGCCATCACGACCGCTACGAGGGCGCCGAAGCCGCCAAGCACTGCTGCCACGAATGACCCGGCTCAGAAGTACTTGAGCCAGGCGATATCCCGACGCCGCTGTTTCAGCGCCGCGAACCAGCGCGTCGGGACATACAGCAGCAACGCCAGGGCCAGGCTGCACAGCCATACGCCGCCGACCCCTTCAAAGCCGAAGTACTGTCCCTGGTTCAGGCCCCACACCGCCACGGCCGCCAGGTACAGCGCCTTGAGCACATACAGGTGCAGCAGGTAGAAGAACATCGGCGCCGCCCCGAACAGCGCCAGTACCGGCACCCAGCGCCGCGCCTGCTGGCGCTCGAGCACGGCCAGCAACACCAGGCCCAGGCCCAGGGTCGGCAGCAGGAACAACAGCGAGGGTGGGTATTTGCGCGCACTGAGAAAACTCATGGTGGTACGCAGCGCATCGCCCATGGCCACCCAGGGTTGCTCGCCGTAGCCATTGAGGTAGCGCAGGCCGACGAACGCCAGCAGCAGGCCGCCGCCCCAGCCCAGCAAGCGCCGCACACGCCGCCTGGCCGGCACGCCCTGGGCGAACCAGGGCCCCACGCCCCAGCCCAGCAGGATCACCCCGATCCACGGCAGCACCGGGTAGGTGGTGCGCGCCCGGGTAACCTCGCCCAGTTCAATGAAATCGCGCTGGTGCAGGATCGCCCAGGGAGTGAACCAGGGCGAACCGGGGCCCAGCACCAGCGGATCGAGCAGGTTGTGCCCGCCGACGATCAACGCCCCCAGCCCCAGCAACAGCCCGCGCGGCAGGTGCAGGGCCGCCGCCAGGACGATCATGCACAGGCCGATGCACCAGATCACCTGCAACCACAGCGTTTGCGCTAACAAGGTGCCGTTCCAGGCCAGGTTGACCAGGGTCAGCTCCAGCAGCACCAGGAACAGGCCGCGTTTCAGCAGGAACCGCGAGGTGTCGGCGCGGCTGTGTTTCTGGCTGTAGAGCCAGGCCGACAAACCGGTCAGGAAGATGAATACCGGCGCGCACAGGGCGCTGAGTAGCCGGGTGAAGAACAGCTCGGGAGCGACGTTCGCAGCCTCCATCGGGTCGCCGACCTGGCGATGGAGGAAGAAGGTCTCGCGCACATGGTCGAGCAGCATGAACAGCATCACCAGCCCGCGCAGGGCGTCGATGGACTGCAGGCGGGCACTGGCTGGCGGCATGTAACACCTATTATTACGATATAATATTACATTATACCGTTGTTCCGCCGTATCCCCGCAAGGCATTGGCTGGCGAATCCCGCACACAACTGCCGCTCAAAAGGGATCTGCTCCCAGCGCCGACGCCTGCGTACGGGCCGCGTAGCGCTGGGCCAGCACCGCGCAGACCATCAACTGGATCTGGTGGAAGATCATCAACGGCAGGATCATCGCCCCGATGCCGCCGCCGACGAACAGCACCTGGGCCATCGGCACGCCGGTGGCCATGCTCTTTTTCGAGCCGGCGAACAGGATGGTGATACGGTCTTCGAGGTCGAAACCCAATCGTCGCCCCAGGCTCGCCGTACCTCCCAGCACCAGCGCCAGCAACACACAGCAGACCAGCACCAGGGCCGCCAGCCGCGGCGGCGCCACCGCGTGCCACAGGCCGCTGACCACTGCATCGCTGAAGGCGCTGTAGACCACCAGCAGGATCGAGCCCTGGTCGACGAACTTCAGCCAGCGGGCATTGCGCGCCACCCAGTGGCCGATCCAGCGCCGCGCCAGTTGCCCGGCGACAAAGGGCACCAGCAGTTGCAGGACAATTTTCAATACCGCGTCCAGGCTCGAGCCGCTGTCGCCCTCCACGCCCATCAGCAACACCACCAGCAAGGGCGTCAGGACGATGCCCAGCAGGCTCGACGCCGCCGCGCTGCAGATCGCCGCCGGCACGTTACCGCGCGCTAGCGAGGTGAAGGCAATGGCCGATTGCACCGTGGCCGGCAAGGCGCAGAGATAGAGCACACCCAGGTACAACTCATCGCCGATCAGTGGCAGGAACAGCGGCTTGAGCGCCAGGCCCAGCAGCGGAAACATCACGAAGGTGCAGGTGAACACCAGCAGGTGCAGGCGCCAGTGTCCGGCCCCGGCCACCACCGCCTCGCGCGACAGCTTGGCGCCGTGCAGGAAGAACAACAGGCCGATGGCCAGGTTGGTCAGCCCGCCGAACACCCGGGCGCCGTCGCCTTCGCAGGGCAGCACGGTGGCGACGAGGATCACCCCGAGCAGGGCCAGGGTGAAGTTGTCGAACAGCATCCGCAGGTACTTCATGGTCAATTCCGACTTGTTAAGGTGGCGAGGCAGACGATAAGGTCTGCGCACCTTTGTCACTAACGCCAGCACCCCGCCAGTGTCGCCAAACGGACAACCCACCCTGCCCGAGCCCCAGGCCCTGGAGCAGTTGACCCAGCTGCCGCGCCCGGTCTACGGCCACCTCCAGGCCCTGCCCAACATCGTCCTGGGCTACCGCCACGCCCATCCCTGGGGGCAGTTGTCCTATGCCATCGACGGGGTGCTGGAGGTGCATACCGACGCCGGTTTCTACCTGGTGCCACCGCAGCGCGCGGTGTGGATCCCGGCGCAGGTCCGCCACCGGGTCAGTTGCCCTGGCCAGACCTGCCTGCGCAGCCTCTACCTGGAACGGCCGCCGGCCCTCTGGTCGCCCGCCGAGTGCCAGGTGATCGCGATTACCCCGCTGCTGCGCGAGCTGATCCGCACCTTCAGCGAAGGGCCGGTGCATTACGATCCCCTGGGCGCCGACGGGCGCCTGGTGCAGGTGCTGCTCGACCAACTGGCACAGGCGGCGCAGCAGCAGTTGATGCTGCCCCTGCCCCTCGACGAGCGCCTGCGCGAACTGTGCCGGCAGTTGCAGGCGCAACCGGACGCCGACACCCGCCTGAGTGACTGGGCCGCTCAGCAGGGCGTCTCGGAAAAGACCTTGAGCCGTTTGTTCCTGCGCGAAACCGGCTTGAGCTTTCGCCTCTGGCGCCAGCGCATGCGCCTGTTGAGCGCACTGCCCGCGCTGGAGCGTGGCGAGCGTGTCACCGACGTAGCCCTGGCCTGCGGCTACGAATCGCTGTCGGCCTTCATCGCCGCGTTCGGTAAGCAGTTCGGCGTGCCGCCCGGGGCGTTGTTTCGCCAGCCGCTCAATCAGATCAATACACATGGAAGCTTGTTTGATGAATCACCCTGACAGCAGCATCACGCCCGCGATGGTGGCGGGGCTCGCCCTGATGATCGGCGCCGGCCAGAGCCTGGCCGCCCCGCTCACCGACGAACAGGTCGCCGCCAGCGTCGAGGCCACGATCCGTCCGCTGATGCAGCAGCAGGCCATTCCCGGCATGGCGGTCGCCCTGTCGGTCGACGGCAAGCAGTATGTGTTCAACTACGGCGTCGCCTCGATACAGGCCAACCAGCCGGTGGACGCCGACACCCTGTTCGAGATCGGCTCGGTGAGCAAGACCTTCACCGCCACCCTGGCAGGTTTCGCCCAGGCCCACCGCAAGCTCAACCTGGGCGATGTGGCCAGCAAGCACTGGCCGGCCCTCAAGGGCAGCGCGTTCGAAGGCATCACCCTGCTCAACCTCGGCACCTACAGCGCCGGCGGCCTGCCCTTGCAGTTCCCCGACAAGGTCAAGGACGAGAAAGACGTCATCCGTTATTACGCCCAGTGGAAACCTGACTACGCCCCCGGCACCCACCGGCTGTATTCCAACCCGAGCCTCGGCCTGTTCGGCTACCTGGCGGCCAAGAGCCTGGGTAAACCCTTCACCGAGGTGATGACCGACGAGTTGCTGCCGCAATTGGGCCTGCAACACACCTACCTGCAAGTACCGGCCGAGCAGGAAGGGCACTACGCCCAAGGCTATACCAAGGGTAACCAGGCGGTACGGGTCGGCCCCGGGCCGCTGGATGCCGAGGCCTACGGGGTGAAAACCACGGCCAGCGACCTGCTGCACTTCGTGGAACTGCAGATGCAGCCGCAGTCGCTGAGCATCGACCTGCAGCGCGCCATCGCCCTGACCCAGACCGGCTATTACCGGGTCGGCGAGATGACCCAGGGCCTGGGCTGGGAAACTTATCGCTACCCGACCAGCCTGCGACACCTGCTCAAGGGCAACTCGACCGCCATGGCCCTCAAGCCACATCCGGTGACCTGGCTCAAGCCGACCCGCCTGCCGCCGGACACCCTGCTGAACAAGACCGGCTCGACCAATGGCTTTGGCGCCTACGTGGCCTTCGTGCCGTCCAAACGTATCGGCATCGTGCTGCTGGCGAACAAGAACTACCCCAATGACGAGCGGGTGAAAGCGGCCCACGCGCTGTTCACCGCACTCGACCAGTGAGGCCTTACGGCGTGCCGTTGCGCCCGTACAGGCGGTAGCCCTCGCGTTCGTTCAGGCGCTCGTAGTAGGCATGAACCGCTGGCAGCTCGGGGCGCTTTAGCGGTGTCTGCATCCAGCGGTTGACCGACAGGCCGATGGGAATGTCGGACAGCGAGAAGGCGGCGCCGCTGACATAGGCGCCGGTACGCTCCAGCTGGCGCTCAAGGATGGTCATGTTCCGCGCCCAGTTGGCACAGGCGGCGGCCAGGGCTTGCGGGTCCTGGTGCGCAGGAGACTGGCGTACCAGCGAAAGAAACGCATAGCGCCAGGCATCGTTGAGGTCGGTGGCCTGCCAGTCCATCCATTGATCCACCCGTGCCCGGGCCTGAGGCGCCGACGGGTAGAGCTGCTCGTCGCCATAGCGCGAGGCCAGGTAGCGGATGATGCTGTTGGACTCCCACAGCACGAAGTCGCCATCCTGGATCACCGGCACCATGGCATTGGGGTTCAGTGCCAGGAAGGCCTCGCTGTGGGTAGACTGAAAGCCCGAGCCCCAGTCTTCCCGTGCAAATGGCAGGTCCAGTTCAGCGCAGGTCCACAGCACCTTGCGCACGTTGATCGATGAAGCCTTGCCCAATATCCGCAGCATCACTCACTCCTGTGGTTGTGCCTGACCCAGCCGTTGCAGGAACAGGCTGAACAATTCCGACTGTGACGAAACACCCAGCTTGGCATACAGGTTGCGCCTGTGCACCTTGACTGTCTCCTGGGAGATGGCCAGGCGCTTGGCAATCGCCTTGCTGGAATTGCCGCGCAATACCAGGCGGGCGATTTCCAGCTCGCGGGCCGACAGGGTGTCGCTGCCAAAATGTTCCAGGGCACGCTCCACCGGGGTGACCTGGGCCTGCTCGTCCTGCGCCGGGTGCTGCAGGCGCCAGTGCTGGCGTACCAGCGCCATCAGCCAGGGCGCGTACAGGCTCATCTGGCCCAGGTGAGTGGTCTCGAACCGCTGGCTGGCGCCGAGGGAAATCGCCAGCATCTGCCCGGGGGCCAGGTTGAGGATCAGTTGCAGCTCGTCCTCGCCGATGGCCGAGCGGAAGTAGTTCTGGAAGTAGTCGCTCTGGCGAAATTCATCGGGCGCCACCTCTTCCATGCGGTAGACGCCATCGGCCAACCCCTCGCCCATGGCCTGGATGAACGGGTCGAGCAGGTACAGGCCGCTCAGGTACAGGGGCATGGGCGACGGCGCACTGCTGAAGCCGCGATCGAATTCGGCCAGCACCCGCGGTGGCTGGTCGTACTCGGTGAAGATCACCAGGCCGTTGTCGAACGGCAGCATCTGGTTGAGCAGCACCAGCGTCTGTTGCCAGAAACCCGGCCGGCCCAACTGCTCGACCACCTTGGCCAGCCCCTGATGATGGGCGGCTGCTTCGAATAGGCTGTGCACCGATAACTCCTGGGGGGTAACGACTGGGGGTAATCGCCAAGGGCGGGTCGAGTTCCTAGACTCTGCACCACCGGCGCGCAGTATTGCCGTTGCTCGTCCCCTTTGTCATGCGTGGCATGATCCCCGGGCGGGCATACTGGCAGCCGGCCTTCGAACCTTCCCGACGGAGCAGTGCAACATGCGTATTCGTGACCTTGGCATTCGTATTGGCGTGGGCAAGCCGGGCGTGTACAACGCCATCACCGACGTGCCCGGCGTGCGCGTGGGCCACCACACCCTGCACCGCGAAGACGGCGAGCGGGCGGTGCATACCGGGGTCACGGTGATCGAGCCACGGCCTGGTGCGGCGCACCTGCAGCCCTGCTTTGCCGGGGTCCACGTACTCAATGGCAATGGCGATGCCACTGGCCTTGAGTGGATCCGCGAAGCGGGCCTGTTGACCACGCCGATCGCCTACACCAATACCCACAGCGTCGGCGTGGTCCGCGATGCCCTGGTCAGCGCCGAGCGTGAGATGGGCAAGCAACACACCTACTGGTGCATGCCCACCGTGCTGGAAACCTACGACGGCGTGCTCAACGACATCTGGGGCCAGCACGTGCGCGCCGAGCACGTCCAGGCGGCACTGGCCGACGCCCGCAGCGGGCCGGTGGCCGAGGGCTGCGTGGGCGGCGGCACCGGGATGATCTGCCACGAGTTCAAGGGCGGTATCGGTACTGCTTCGCGGGTTTTGAGCGCCGAGGCCGGCGGCTGGACCGTCGGCGCCCTGGTGCAGGCCAACTACGGCGTGCGTGACGCGCTGCGGGTCGGCGGCTATCCGGTGGGCCGGGTACTGGGCGCGCTGCCCTCGCCCTTCGCTGGCCGCGACAACGTTGGCGAGGCCGGCATGGGTTCGATCGTCGTCACCCTGGCCACCGACGCGCCGCTGCTGCCGCACCAGTGCACCCGCCTGGCCCAGCGCGCCAGCGTCGGCCTGGCGCGGGTCGGCGGCGGCACCGAAGACACCAGCGGCGACATCTTCCTGGCCTTCTCGGTGGGCAACAGCGACCTGCCGGTGACCAATGTCGGCCGCCCGGGCCAGCCCACCAGCACCGTGCAGATGGTCAACAATGACCATATCTCGGCGTTGTTCGGCGCTGCGGCAGACGCGGTGGAAGAGGCCATACTCAATGCATTGCTGGCCGCCACCGACCTGCATGCCAATGGCAACCAGGCCCTGGCGCTCAAGCCCGAACAACTGCTCCAGGCCTTGCAGGCCGTCGGCTGGAAAGCCGACCCGGAAGTTCGCTGAAGGGCCCGAGCGCAAAGACACTCGTTGCAGCAACAATTTCTCGGTATGGTGGTGTGCAGAAGAAGGACGTTTAATCGCTCACAGGAAAACCAGAATGCCCCAACGTGAAGTTATCAATGCATCTGTCAGCCCCAAAGGCAGCCTGGAAACACTGTCCCAACGAGAAGTACAGCAACTGAGTGAAGCCGGATCCGGCAGTCTCTACACCCTGTTCCGCCAGTGCGCGCTGGCCATCCTCAACACCGGCGCGCATGTCGACAACGCCAAGACCATCCTCGAAGCCTACAAGGACTTCGAGGTACGCATTCACCAGCAGGACCGCGGCGTGCGCCTGGAGCTACTCAATGCCCCGGCCGATGCCTTCGTCGATGGCGAAATGATCGCCAGCACCCGTGAAATGCTCTTCAGCGCCCTGCGCGACATCGTCTACACCGAAAGCGAACTGGCCAGCCAGCGCATCGACCTGGAAAGCAGCCAGGGCATCACCGACTACGTCTTCCACCTGCTGCGCAACGCGCGCACCCTGCGCCCGGGCGTGGAGCCGAAGATGGTGGTGTGCTGGGGCGGTCACTCGATCAGCAGCGAGGAGTACCAGTACACCAAGAAGGTCGGCCACGAGCTGGGCCTGCGCAAACTGGATGTCTGCACCGGCTGCGGCCCGGGGGTGATGAAGGGGCCGATGAAAGGCGCGACCATCGCCCATGCCAAGCAACGCATGAGCAGCAGCCGCTACCTGGGCCTGACCGAACCCGGCATCATCGCCGCCGAGGCGCCCAACCCGATCGTCAACGAACTGGTGATCTTGCCGGACATCGAAAAACGCCTGGAAGCCTTCGTCCGCGTCGGCCACGGCATCATCATCTTCCCCGGTGGCGCCGGGACTGCCGAAGAGTTCCTGTACCTGCTCGGCATCCTCATGCACCCGGACAACCGCGACCTGCCGTTCCCGGTCATCCTCACCGGCCCGCAAAGCGCCGAGCCCTACCTGCAGCAGCTGCATGCCTTCGTCCGCGCCACCCTGGGCGACGCGGCCCAGCAGCACTACCAGATCATCATCGACAACCCCGCCGAAGTGGCCCGACAGATGGTCGAAGGGCTCAAGGAGGTCAAGCAGTTCCGCCGCGAGCGTAACGATGCCTTCCACTTCAATTGGCTGCTGAAGATCGAAGAAAGCTTCCAGCGCCCCTTCGACCCGACCCACGAGAACATGGCCGGCCTGCAACTGCGCCACGACCTGCCGGCCCATGAACTGGCCGCCAACCTGCGCCGGGCGTTCTCCGGGATCGTTGCCGGCAACGTCAAGGACAAGGGTATCCGCCTGATCGAGGAGCAAGGCCCGTACGAAATCCACGGCGATGCCGCCGTGATGCACCCCTTGGGCAAGCTGCTGGAGGCCTTCGTCGCCCAGCACCGCATGAAGCTGCCCGGTGGCGCCGAATACGTGCCCTGCTACCGCGTCGTCAGCTGATCCAGCCCCTCCCCCGGATTGCGGGCACAACCTGTGCCCGCAACATTTGCTGTCATTTTCCTACACTCTTCAGTGAACCTGCCTGCAGAAACATGGTCTGTCAGCCTGGCGGCCTGCGCGCACGCCCAGACTCACCGGCCCACTCCTCGGGCTTTTTTTGTTTATTCACGCGAAGACCACCATGCCCAACTCTCCCCACCTGCGCCCGCGCAACCGACTTGTCATCGGTTTGATCGCTACCCTGATTGGCCTGAGCGGCACCGTGCAGGCCGAAGAACCCACCAGCAGCGAGCGTTGGGTCAGCGACAGCCTGACCACCTACGTGCGCAGCGGCCCTACCGATGGCCATCGCATCGTCGGCAACCTCAAGTCCGGACAGAAAGTCACCTTGCTCGGCACCCAGGGCAACTACAGCCAGGTGCGCGGCGAAGCCGGCGATACGGTATGGATTCCCAGCAACGATCTGCAAAGCGTCCCCGGCCAGGCCGAACGCCTGCCGCAACTGACCGAGCAGGTGACCCAGCTGGGCGACAAGCTGAAAACCATTGACGACAGCTGGAAGTCCCGGGTCCAGGGCATGCAGGAGACCCTGGATTCGCGCAAGGCGCTGATCGATGAGCTGGAAGCGCGCAACAAGGCACTCACTGGCGAACTGAGCGACACCCAGTCGGAGCTGCGCAGCACCCAGGCGCGCCTGGGCGACGAGAACAAGCAAGTGCTGATGCGCTACATGGTCTACGGCGGCGGCATCGCCGGTGCCGGCCTGCTGGTCGGCCTGATCCTCCCGGCCCTGACCCGCGGGCGCAAGCGCAACGACCGCTGGTTCTGAGCATGGGCAGCGGGCCCTGGCGCCTGCTCGGCGCCGATGGTGTCGAGTACCTGAGCGACCAGCCCGGTGAACTGGGCGGTCATCGGCGCAGCAAGGTCTATGGCCGCCTCGATTGCCCGTGCGCCTTGCGGGCTATCGCCCGGGGCGGCTATGTGCAGCACCGGGTGTTCTTTCTCGACGCCGAAACGGCCCGGGCGGCGGGGTACCGGCCCTGTGCGGTGTGCATGCGCGGCGCTAAGCACACACGACCGTAAACCTGCCCCCACGCATTGACCCGGTTGCGACTGCTGCGCAGTCGATCGCAGGCTTCGCCAGCGCCCACAGGGGCTCCCGGCCTGCCCCGGACGCTGTGGGCGCTGCCGATAGGCTGCGATCGGGCGCGAAGCGGCCGTAAAACCAGACCGCCTCAGTACATCTGCCCCAACCACTCGATCATCACCCGGACCCGCATCGGCATCGGCTCGCGTGGCGGATGCACCAGGTAGTAGCCCTGCCCGGCCACCGGTTCGAAGTCGCCCAAGGGCAGCATCAACAAGCCCTGGTCGATCAGCGGCTGCACCAGTTGCCGACGCCCCATCGCCACCCCCACATGGTTGCTCGCGGCAACCGCGCACAGGTCCGAACGGTCGAACGTCAGGCAGGCACCCGGCAGGCAGGCCTGCAGCCCTCGCCCGCGCGCCCAGCGCTGCCACTCGGCATCGAAGGCCGCATGCTCCCAGGCCAGGGCATCGTGCAGCAGGGTGCACTGGCGCAATTGTTCGGGATTGCCGATCAGGCCATGGCGTTCGGCATACTGCGGGCTGCAGACCGGCGCCAGTTGCTCGGCCATCAACGGCTGGCTGACCAGCCCGGGGTACTCGCCGTCGCCATAGAGCAACGCCAGGTCGATGTGCCGGGCACGAAAGTCCACCGCCTCGTTGCCGGTGCGAATGTCCAGGCTGATCTGCGGGTAGCGCTGCTGGAAATCCGCAAGCCTGGGCACCAGCCAGCACTGGGTGATGGACGGCCGCGCATACAGGGTCAACGGCCCGCTGACCGTCGAGTCTTCATGCAGCGCTTCCTCCAGATCCTCCACCAACCCCTGCACCAGCCGGTACAGGCGTTCGCCCTCCGGGGTCAGGCGGATGCGCCGGGTCAGGCGTTCGAACAGGCGCACGGCCAGCGCCTGCTCCAGCCGGGCAATGCGGTGGCTGACCGCACTGGGGGTCAGGCACAGCTCCGCGGCCGCCAGGGTAAAGCTCAGGTGCCGCGCCGCCACGGCAAAGGTGTGCAGATTGGCAAACTGGGCGCCGGTCAGGCGAGTGCCGAGGCGTGGTGGCAGGTTGAGCATGTTCAGTGCCCGGCCAGCTCGGCGCGGCCTTTGGCCAGGTAGGCGTCCATTTCCTCGCGCGGCACCATGCTGCCGCCGGTGCCCCAGACCAGGTGGGTGGCCCGGGCCATGCGCGCCTCACTGAGGCCCAGGCGCTGGCGATAGCCCTGCTGCTCCTGCAGCACCCGGACCATGCCCGGCACCCCGGCCAGCGCCGAAGGTTCCAGCTCATGGCCTTCACACGCCTGCAGCTGCGCCAGCAAGCGGTACAGGGTGGCGTCGTCGACCGTGTAGTAACCGTCGATCAGGCGCTGCATGGCCCGTCCGACAAAGCCCGAGGGCCGGCCTACCGCCAGGCCGTCGGCGGCGGTCTGGTTGTCGATGCCGAAGTCGTACACCGACACGCCATCGTGCAAGCCGGTATAGACGCCAAGCAACATGCACGGCGAATGGGTCGGCTCGGCGAACAGGCAATGCACCGCATCGCCGAACACCAGCTTCAGGCCGAAGGCCACCCCGCCGGGGCCGCCACCGACGCCACAAGGCAGGTAGACGAACAGCGGATGCTCGGCATCGACCGGGATGCCCTGCTCGTTCAACTGGCGCTGCAGGCGCTCGGCGGCCACCGCGTAACCGAGGAACAGGTTGCGCGAGTTCTCGTCGTCGACGAAATGACAGCGCGGGTCGGCCTCGGCCTCGCGACGCCCCTGCTCCACCGCCACGCTGTAGTCGGCGCTGTACTCGCGCACCTCCACACCATGGTCGCGCAGGCGGTCCTTCTTCCATTGCCGGGCATCGGCCGACATGTGCACCGTGGCCTTGAAGCCCAGGCGCGCACTGATGATGCCGATCGACAGGCCGAGGTTGCCGGTGGAGCCCACGGCAATGCTGTACTGGCTGAAGAACGCCCGGGCCTCTGCGCTGTCGAGCCTGGCGTAATCGTCGCCCGGCTTGAGCAGGCCGCCGGCCAAAGCCAGGTCTTCGGCGTGCTTGAGCACCTCGTAGATACCGCCCCGGGCCTTGATGGAACCGGAAATCGGCAGCAGGTTATCGGCCTTGAGCCACAGCGCGCCGCCTTCGGGCAACCGATGTTCGGCGCGCAACTGCGCCTGCAAGGCCGGCAGCGGCAGCAGCGGCGACTCGATGATGCCATTGCTGGCCGCCGTCTGGGCAAAGGCCGACTGGATGAAGGGGGCAAAACGCTGCAAGCGCTCGCTGGCCTCGCGCACATCCTCGCCACTGAGCGGTACATCGCTCAACGCCTGCGCGCTCGGCGCGATCTGCGGGTTGAACCAGTCAATGGGGCGCAGCGCCACCAGATCGGCGATCAGCGGGTGGCTCCGGCACCAGGCGTCCAAGGGTTTTTCCAGCGGCATTGAAGGGCTCCAGAGGCAGTCGAATAGAACCATTAAGCGACAGCCGCCCCGCGCTTTACAACCGATGCTTGCGCCGTCCATGGATGATCCCTGTTCATCCGTGGAGCGCCGTGCAGACCGCCCCACTTCTGCTACCTTGGGAGAATCCCTTCTTCAGCAACAACCTCAGGTGACCCATCATGGCGCGCACCACCCCCATCGAGCTGTACCGCAATATCGGCATCGTCGCCCATGTTGACGCCGGCAAGACCACCACCACCGAACGCATCCTGTTCTACACCGGGGTCAACCACAAGATGGGCGAGGTGCACGACGGCGCCGCGACCATGGACTGGATGGCCCAGGAGCAGGAACGCGGGATCACCATCACCTCGGCGGCCACCACCGCGTTCTGGCAGGGCTCGACCAAGCAGTTCGCCGACAAGTACCGTTTCAACATCATCGACACCCCCGGCCACGTCGACTTCACCATCGAAGTGGAGCGCTCGCTGCGGGTGCTCGACGGCGCCGTGGTGGTGTTCAGCGGCGCCGATGGCGTCGAGCCCCAGTCGGAAACAGTCTGGCGCCAGGCCAACAAGTACCATGTACCGCGCCTGGCCTACATCAACAAGATGGACCGCCAGGGCGCCGACTTCCTGCGCGTGGTCAAGCAGATCGACCAGCGCCTGGGCCATCACCCGGTGCCGATCCAGCTGGCCATCGGTGCCGAGGAGAAATTCGTCGGGCAGATCGACCTGGTGAAGATGAAGGCCATCTACTGGAACGAAGACGACCAGGGCACCAGCTACCGCGAAGAAGCCATTCCGGCTGAGCTGCAGGCGCTGGCCGACGAATGGCGCGCACACATGGTCGAGGCGGCGGCGGAAGCCGATGACGAGCTGACCATGAAGTTCCTCGAAGGCGAGGAGCTGAGCATCGACGAGATCAAGGCCGGGTTGCGCAAGCGCACCCTGAACAACGAAATCGTCCCGACCATCCTCGGCTCGTCGTTCAAGAACAAGGGTGTGCCGCTGATGCTCGACGCGGTCATCGACTACCTGCCCGCGCCGTCCGAGATCCCGGCGATCAAGGGCACCGACCCGGACGACGAAGAGAAACACCTGGAACGCCACGCCGACGACAATGAGCCGTTCTCGGCCCTGGCCTTCAAGATCGCCACCGACCCCTTCGTCGGCACCCTGACCTTCGCCCGGGTGTACTCCGGTGTGCTCAGTTCCGGCAATGCCGTGCTCAATTCGGTCAAGGGCAAGAAAGAGCGCATCGGCCGCATGGTGCAGATGCACGCCAACCAGCGCGCCGAGATCAAGGACGTCTGCGCCGGTGACATCGCCGCGCTGATCGGCATGAAGGACGTCACCACCGGCGACACCCTGTGCGACATGGACAAGCCGATCATCCTCGAACGCATGGACTTCCCGGACCCGGTGATCTCGGTGGCGGTAGAGCCCAAGACCAAGGCCGACCAGGAGAAAATGGGCATCGCCCTGGGCAAGCTGGCCCAAGAAGACCCGTCGTTCCGGGTCAAGACCGACGAGGAAACCGGCCAGACCATCATCTCCGGCATGGGCGAGCTGCACCTGGACATCATCGTCGACCGCATGCGCCGCGAATTCAACGTCGAGGCCAATATCGGCAAGCCCCAGGTGGCCTACCGCGAGAAGATCAGCAACACCTGCGAGATCGAAGGCCGCTTCGTCCGCCAGTCCGGTGGGCGCGGCCAGTACGGCCACTGCTGGATCCGCTTCTCCCCCGCCGACGAGGGCAAGGAAGGGCTGGAGTTCATCAACGAGATCGTTGGCGGCGTGGTACCGCGGGAATACATCCCGGCGATCCAGAAAGGCATCGAGGAGCAGATGAAGAACGGCGTGCTGGCCGGCTACCCGCTGATCAGCCTCAAGGCAGCGGTCTTTGACGGCTCGTACCACGACGTCGACTCCAACGAAATGGCCTACAAGATCGCCGCGTCCATGGCCACCAAGCAACTGTCGCAAAAAGGCGGCGCGGTGCTGCTGGAGCCGGTAATGAAGGTCGAGGTGGTAACGCCCGAGGAGTACCAGGGCGATATCCTCGGCGACCTCAGCCGGCGCCGGGGCATGATCCAGGATGGCGACGAGACCCCGGCCGGCAAGGTGATCCGCGCCGAGGTGCCGCTGGGCGAGATGTTCGGCTATGCCACTTCGATGCGCTCGATGACCCAGGGCCGGGCCAGCTTCTCGATGGAGTTCACCAAGTACGCCGTGGCGCCGGCGAGCATCAGTGAGGCGATCATCAAGAAGCAGGGATGACACAACCAATTGTAGGAGCGGGCTTGCCCCGCGATTGATTGCACCACCGCATCGCGGGGCAAGCCCGCTCCTACGTCTGAAGATAGGCCTTGAGGTAGTCGATCCAGGCCCGCACCTTGCGCGGTACATGCCGGGTATCCGGGTACAGTGCATACACGCTCTGCCTGGCGAACCGGTAGGACGGCAAGGCATCGAGCAGTCGGCCACAGGCCAGGTCTTCGGCCACCAGCCAGTGCGGCAGCAGCGCCACCCCCATGCCCTGCAGGGCGAACGCTTGGAGGATCGAGGCGTTGTCGGCAACCAGTGGCCGCTCGCCGCGCCCCTGATACTGCACCTCATTACCCTGGGCATCGTGCAGCAACCAATCGGGCTGCTGCTCGAAGCGGCTGTGCAACACCTGCGGCAACTGCGCAAGACGCGCCGGGTTGTCGAGCAAGTCGACGTCCCCAGCCAGCAACGACGGCGCCAGCACCAGGCGCACCTCGTAGCTGTCCAGGCACACCCCGCGATAACTGGAATCATGCGGCTGGCCAAGGCGGATGGCCACGTCGAAGCCATCGCGCAGCAGATCGGCCTGGGCCGTATGGGTCTGCAGGCGCACGCGCAGGTCGGGATGCGCGCGGCAAAAGCCCTGCAGCGCCGGCGCCAGTACCATCACGCCGTACTCCACCGTGGAGGTGATACTCAGGCAGCCCTGCAACCCTGCATGCTCGCCCCGCGCCTCGTCGATGGCGATACGCGCGTGCTCCAGCACCTGCAGGCAGTGACCATGAAAGCGTTCACCCGCTTCGGTCAGGGCAATGCGCCGGGTGGTGCGGCGGAGCAAGGTCACCCCGAGCTCGGCCTCCAGTTGCTTGATATTGAAACTGACGGCGGCGCGGGTCTGGCGCAGGCGTTCGGCGGCGCCGGTGAAGGAGCCGGCCTGGACCACTGCGCAAAACAATTCGAACCGGTCGAGACTGACCATGGATGCCGCCCTGGATTGTCAAAATAATTTGCACAATCTGGCCAATCCTGCGGCCTTATTCAAGTGCATCAAGCGCTCTAGACTGCGCCCTCGCCCCTAGCCGACCGCAACACCATGCCCTATCGCACGAAAATCAGCCTGATCTACCTGCTCGGTTTTGCCCTGGACCTGCTCAACATGTTTGCCCTCAACAGTGCCTATCCGTTGCTGGGCCAGGAGCTGAATGCATCGGTGATGCAACTGAGCGGGGTCGGCAACCTGTACCTGATTGGCCTGAGCCTGGTGATTCCGTTCGGCACCTGGCTGGCGAGGCGCATCGGCGAGCGCCAGACGCTGTTGGTATCGCTGGCCCTGTTCGGCCTGGGCACCTTGCTGGCGGCAATGGCGTCCTCGATTGACAGCCTGTTGCTCTGGCGGCTGCTCCAGGGCCTGGGTGGCGGCCTGTTGATTCCGGTGGGCCAGGCCATGGCCTACCGTGCCTGTCCGCCCCAGCAGCGACCTGCGCTGACCGCCCAGGTGATGATGATTGCCCTGCTGGTCCCGGCCCTGTCGCCCGCACTGGGTGGACTGCTGGTGGATCATGCCAGTTGGCGCTGGATCTTCCTGGCGCTGTTGCCGTTGGTGCTGCTCACCGGACTGCTGGCCCTGGCCTGGCTGCCGGCCAGGGAGCCGGCCAGCCAGAGCGCGCACCTGCTCGACCTCGGCCTGCTGCGCCAGCCGCTGCTGCGCACCGCCATGCTGGTGTACCTGTGCGTGCCCGGGGTGTTCATCGGCGCCAACCTGGTGGCGACGCTCTACCTGCAAGATCGATTGCACCTGAGTGCCACGGCCACAGGCGCGCTGATGCTGCCCTGGTCACTGGGTGCCCTGCTGGCCATTGCCGTGGTGCGCTGGTGTTTCAACCGGTCAGGGCCACGCCGCCTGCTCGGTGCTGGCATCCTGCTGCAGAGCCTCGCCCTGGTTGGCCTCAGCGAGCCCGGGCTGGCCCTGTCCCCCTACGGCCTGGTGCTGGTCTTCGCCCTGCTGGGCCTGGGCAGCAGCCTGTGCAGCAGCAGCACGCAAAGCCTGGCGTTCGTTGCCATCGCCCCCGAACGCATGGCCGCCGCCAGCGCCTTGTGGAGCCTCAACCGCCAGCTCAGTTTCTGCCTCGGCGCAGCCGTCCTGAGTGCACTGCTGAACCACCTGCTGCCCGCACCTGAAGCCTATGCACAAGTGTTACTGGTGGCGGCGGCGCTGTCCTTGCTGGCGCTGCCCGCCGTGCTCACATTGCCCGGGGCGTCGGCCCTCAAGCCTCTCACTTCCTCTACCGAGTCATGATCATGCCCACTGAAAACCGCTGTTTTGACGAAATCCTCGACGTGCATGCGCTGATCCAGCACTGGTTGGCCGGCGAGGCCACAACCGAGCAGTTGAGCGACCTGCTGGCGCATTTCAGCCCACACTTTTCGATGATCGGGCTTAACGGGCAGCGGCTGGACCATGCCGGGTTGCAGCAATTGTTCCTCAGGGCCCATGGCACGCGGCCGCACCTGGTCATCCAGATCGACGAACCACAGCTGATCAGCCTCAGCCAGCACCTGAGCCTGGTCAGCTATCGGGAGCGCCAGCACGATGCCCTGGGCCAACACAGCGTGCGCCGTTCCACGGCGGTGTTCGAATCACTGGCAGATGGCGGCCTGCGCTGGCTGCACTTGCATGAGACGCCTTGCTGCTGACCCGCCCATCCTGCCGACGGCCAGTCAGCCAAGAGAAGGGTCAAAGGCGTTGCCCGCTTGCAGAACGAGGCTCACACTCAAAGTAACCCGCCGTTGGAGGATCTGGGCAATTTTGCCACCTGTGCCTTGCCGACCCTGCAGCACCACCTGCAAGCGACCAGGCCACTGCAAGCGAGTACCGCCAGCCATGAGTAAGGTCAATGCAGCCTACCCGACCTGCCTGCAGATCGACTTTGTCCAGGACACCCTGTTCGGTCCCGTGGCACACAGCGCGCAATGCGAAGTGCAACTGGCGCCGCTGAACCTCAACGGCCTGCCCGGGATGCAGATGCAGGTCCGCGCGCCGGTGCCGGACAAGCTCGAACGCAGCCACAGCCTGGCCTTTACCTGGGAAGGCCGGATCTACCGGGGCATCGTCCACTACCACCGCCGTTGTGACGATGGTGGCCTGCAGCTGCAACTGGAACTGCAGTAGCCGCTGCCGTACGGGGATCGGCGTCTGGGTTCAGACGATGGTGCTGTGCCGGGGATCGCCGGGGGTTCGGTTCAAGCGACGCTCTTCATATATCTGCTCGACCAGGGCGTGCACCTCGTGACAGGTGGTCAGGCTGTCCAGACGAACCTCGGAAACGATCAGGTCGTCCCCCTGCCCCAAGCGGATTGTCAACCACACACCATCCGGGCAGCTCACTTCGCAGTTTTCGGGCAAGAACGCCCGCTCGATCAGTTGTCGCAGTTCAAGGGTTGAGACGCCAATCAGTGACATGGGGCGATCCTCTGTCGCAGAGAGCGACTGCTCAGTAATCACCTGACAGCCGGTGAATGCCAATTGATATTGCCGATGCTGCACCGTTCACCTCATGCACACCGGCAATCGCAGCAGGCCCTTTTGATTGGGAAGACCCGCCGCGACGGGAAGTTCACCGCGCAAGCGCCCGGCCCCGACGGGCGGAGCCGTACGACCGTTCGTCCAGCAGCAGCCAATAAATTTCAAACTTTGCCAACACCCGTGCCGCCCAACCTGTGTGAGGCAACTGCCTCGCACTTCCATTGCAACCAGAGGAAGCACATCATGGCGAACAAAGACACCCAACCGGGCAATCAGGGTAACCGCGGCAACTTTGCCGAAGACCGGCAAAAAGCCTCCGACGCTGGCAAGAAAGGCGGTCAGGCTTCCGGTGGCGGCGCCGGTGGCCAGCCCCGCAAGCCTGACATGGGCAAACAGGACCGCAAGCCAAGTGGTGGCGGCCGTAGTTGATCCACCCGCGACCGGCGCGCCCTCGGTGCGTCGGTCATGAGGCCTGCCCATGACCCAGCAGGTGATTCACTTCCATTGCCAGATCGACCAGCGCACCACCGAGCGCTTTCGTGACCGCTGCCTGCAGGCGATCGACGAAGGGGCCAGCGAGCTGTTGCTGTACCTGTCGACCACTGGCGGCAGTACCAATTTCGGTTTCTCCATCTACAGCTTTCTCAAGTCATTGCCGGTGCCCGTCAGCGCAATCAATGCCGGTAACATCGAGTCCATGGGCATCATCATGTACCTGGCCGCCGGGGTGCGCATCGCCGCCCCGCATTCACGCTTCCTGATCCACCCCATGACCTGGCACTTCAGCCAGAGCGCGGTGGACCACTCGCGCCTGCGTGAATACCTGTCGAGCCTGAACAACGACCTGGAACGCTACGTGCGCATCTTCGAACTGGAAACCCAACAGGCCGAACGCAAGCTCGATATCTTCCACTGCCTGTCCGCCGAGGAGAAGGTCATCCCTGCCTACGACTCGCTGGCTTGCGGGATCGCCCATCGCCTGGAACAGGTGGTGTTCGCCAACGATGCCAGACACTTCACGGTCAGCGGCGAGGACTGAAATCCGATTGAATTTTTTCCCCGCTGGCGCACTCATTCATTGCAGTGGATGGCATTTCCTGACGACTGCTGTGAAAGGATCCCCGAAGGCCCATGATTGACGCCAAACTGTTCGTGATCGACTACCACCTTCACGGTGTTGCCAAGTCCTTCATCATTCGCGCCGAGAAGATGGACAACGCCGAAGCCTGGCACTGGGCAAGCTGCGATGCCGGAGTGGGCAGGATCGGCCGCTATGGCCGGGAAAAGGTGAAGAAGGTCAGCAAGCCCCTGGCCGAGCGCTACGGCATTACCGAAGTGACCTGGCGTCAGTCGCGCTGAGGCGCCGCCAGCCAGGCCCACAGGTGTTGCGCCGCGTAGGCCCGCCACGGACGCCAGGCCAGAGCCCGCTCGGCCAGTTGCGCCTCGGCGCTCTCCAGCAGGCGCAGGGCCTTGGCCAGCGCCACATCGCCGAGCGGGAAGGCATCGGCCGCCCCCAGCTGGCGCAGGGCCAGGTACTGGGCGCTCCAGGGCCCGATACCGCGCAACCGGCACAGGCGCGTGATCCAGGTGTGCAGATCGGCATCGGCCCGTAGCAAACGTGGATCCTCCAGCAGCGCCCGGGCCATGCCCGACAGGGTCGCCGCCCGTGAGCGTGGCAGGCCCAGGTCGCTCAGATCGACATCGGCGATCGCCTGCGGCAACGGAAACACATGGGTCAACTGCCGATCGGCGATCAGCGCCCTGGCCAGCGGTTGCCCATGACGGGCCACCAGGCGCCCGGCCAGGGTCATGGCTGCGGCCACGCTGATCTGCTGGCCCAGCACTGTACGCATGACCTGCTCGAAGGGTTCCCAGCCGCCGGGCACGCGCAGGCCCGGGCGTGCAGCGATCAGGCGCGCCATCAGTGGGTCACGCCCCAACTGCTGGGCGATAACGTGCGGGTCGGCATCCAGATCGAAAACCCGGCGTACCCGGGCAATCAGGCCCGGCAATAGCGAGGCCGGCAAGCCACTGACCGTCAGCGCAAGGCGTTGCCCACCGACAGGACGGCAGTGGATGACGCCCTGGCGCCCGGCCATCACCACAGTGCGCCGGTACACCCCCACCTCCAGCGCTTCGATACCGGCAATCGAACGTGCCGCGAGAAAGCCGAGCATCGAGGGCCAATGATAAGGCGCACGGTAGCTCAGCCAGACCGTGATCGTCGGCCCGTGCCGCACGCTGCGCCAGTAGCGTTTGAGAGGGAGCGATGTGCTCATTGACTGCCCCGCAGTCTGCGTAATCACTGCAAGATTACAGAGAATCGGGCATACAAACGACATCAGCCGGGCTGCATGAGCGCCCGGCTGACGAGTAGCGAACGGCTTACTTGCCTTGGGTGAGGGTGTTGTAGCTGGTGATCAGGTTGCGGTAGTCAGGGATGTGGTTGGAGAACAGGGTTCCCAGCCCCTCGATGTCGTTGCGCCAGTCACGGTGCAGCTCGCAGGCCAGGCCGAACCAGGTCATCAGCTGGGCGCCGGCTTGCGACATGCGGTCCCAGGCCGAATGGCGGGTCAGCTCATTGAAGGTACCCGAGGCATCGGTGACCACGAACACGTCGAAGCCTTCCTCCAGGGCCGACAGCGCCGGGAAGGCCACGCACACTTCGGTCACCACACCGGCGATGATCAGTTGCTTCTTGCCGGTGGCCTTGACTGCCTTGACGAAGTCCTCGTTGTCCCAGGCATTGATCTGGCCCGGGCGGGCAATGTACGGCGCATCCGGAAACTGCGCCTTGAGCTCGGGCACCAGCGGGCCGTTGGGGCCGGTCTCGAAGCTGGTGGTGAGGATGGTCGGCAGCTTGAAGTACTTGGCCAGGTCACCGACGGCCAGCACGTTGTTCTTGAACTTGTCCGGTTCGATGTCACGTACCAGCGACAGCAGGCCGGTCTGGTGATCGACCAGCAGGACGGCGGCGTTGTTCTTGTCCAGGCGTACGTAGGGTTTGCTCATGGTACAACTCCTTGCTGTGGTAAGCCGGCGCCCGCAGGCACCGGACATGAGGGATCAGCGTTGTGAATCCAGGGTTTCGTTGTCGCGGGTTACTTGTTGGGCCTTGAGGTAGCTTTCGATCAGCAACTGGTAGCTCGGGAACACCGCACTGTAGGCTTCGGCCCATTGCTGCGCGTCTTCACGGTTCCAGGTGCGCTGTACTTCGCCACACACGGCGGCGGTGTCCATCGGTACCACACCGGCCTGCATCACGCGGGCCAGGGTGACTTCCTGGGCCATCTTCGAGTAGGTGCCGCTGGCATCGATGACCGCAAATACTTTATAGCCTGCATTTACTGCGCTGATGCTCGGGAACGCCATGCACACGCTGGTGATGGTGCCGGCGATGATCAGGGTCTTGCGCCCGGTCTTCTCGACCGCGGCGACGAATTCCGGATTATCCCAGGCATTGATTTCACCTTTGCGCGGGATGTATTGAGCGTGCGGCGCCGCTTCGTGGATTTCCGGAATCAGCGGGCCGTTGGGGCCCTGGGGTACGGAGGCGGTGGTGATCACCGGCATTTTCGCCAGGGTGGCAATCTTCGCCAGGGTGACGGCATTGGCCCGCAGCTCGGTCATGGGCATGTCCTTGACCGTCTGGAACAGGCCGCTTTGATGGTCGATCAGCAGCATCGCCGCATCATCGGGGTCGATACGCGGGACCTGACCATTGAAGTTGGCAACGTTGGCAAATGTACTCATGGCACGTTCTCCTTGGGACGAGCTGCCCGTTGTACCGGCAGCCCAGGGCGAAGACCGACCGTGCCGGCCGGCCTTCGGGTTTAAGAGCCTAGTAGTGTTAACGGGAGGTAGCCGGCCCGTTCATCTGGCCGAAGCGTCCGCTGCGAAAGTCCTCGAAGGCCTCGGCAATCTCTGCTTCGCTGTTCATCACGAACGGGCCGTAGCCGACAATCGGCTCGTCCAGCGGCTCGCCGCTGAGCAGCAGCACCGACACCTCGGTCTGTGCTTCGAGCAACAGCTCGTCACCGGCCCGCTCGAACAGCACCAGCTGCGCCGGGCCAACCTCACGCTCGCCATTGACCTGCAGCTTGCCGCGCAGCATCACCAGCGCCGTGCTGCGTCCGGCTGCACTGGGCAGGCGCACCTGGGCGCCGGGCTTGAGTTGCAGGTCCCAGACATCCATGGGCGAGAAGGTCCGCGCCGGGCCCTTGTGGCCGCGGTACTCACCGGCGATCACGCGCAGGCTGCCGTTGCTCAGGGGCACCACCGGAATGTCGGTACTCAGCAGCGTCTGGTAACCGGCTGGGGCCGACTTGTCCTTGGCCGGCAGGTTGACCCACAGCTGGACCATCTCCAGGGTGCCGCCCTTCTCGGCGAAGGCCGGGGAATGGAACTCTTCATGGAGAATGCCGCCGGCGGCGGTCATCCACTGCACGTCGCCCGGACCGATCAGGCCACCGGCGCCGGTGGAGTCGCGGTGTTCCAGCTCGCCCTGGTAGACGATGGTCACCGTCTCGAAACCGCGATGGGGATGCTGGCCGACACCACGGCGGGCTTTGGTCGGGCTGAAGTCATGCGGCCCGGCATAGTCCAGCAGCAGGAACGGGCTGATGTGCTGGGCCAGGTTGTCGTAGGTGAACAGGCTGCGAACCGGAAAGCCATCACCGACCCAGTGCGGGTTGGGGCTGCTGTAGACGCCTTGGATCTTTTTCATGAGATGCCTCCTCTCGTGTATGGATACAACCATACGAGCGCAACGACATCGGCGGTAGATCGGTTAAACTGCCCTCAGCGTTCCATATGGAGAACACTGGTGGAAGACCTCAACGACCTGTATTACTTCGCCCAGGTGGTCGATCACGGCGGCTTCGCCCCGGCCGGCCGTGCCCTGGACATGCCCAAATCCAAACTCAGCCGGCGCATCGCCGGGCTGGAAGAACGCCTGGGCGTACGCCTGATCCAGCGCTCGACCCGGCACTTTTCGGTCACCGAAATCGGCCAGGCCTACTACCGCCACTGCGTGGCCATGCTGGTGGAGGCCGAAGGCGCGGCCGAACTGATCGAGCGCAACCGTGCCGAGCCCCAGGGCATCGTGCGCCTGAGCTGCCCCACTGCCCTGCTGGACTTCTGGGTCGGGCCGATGCTGAGCCGCTTCATGGTCCAGTGCCCGCTGGTGCAGTTGCACATCGAAAGCACCAACCGCCAGGTCGACCTGATCCAGGAAGGCATCGACATCGCCCTGCGCGTGCGCGTGCCGCCGCTGGAAAGCAGCGACCTGGTGATGAAGACCCTGGCCCACAGCACCCAGTGCCTGGTGGCCGCACCCGAGCTGCTCGAACGTCTGCCGACGCGGCCGGTGCTGGCCGACCTCGGCGCCCTGCCGAGCCTGCATTGGGGCAAGCCACAACGCGACTATCACTGGGAACTGGTCGGCCCCGACGCCGCCCGCGCCAGCCTGCGTCACCAGCCGCGACTGGTTACCGACGACCTGCTGGTGCTGCGTCAGGCCGCGGTGGCCGGCGTTGGCGTGGTGCATGTGCCGCTGGTGGTGGTGCGCGACGAACTGGCCAGCGGCACGCTGGTGCGGGCTATCCCCGAGTGGGCGCCGGAATGCGGCGTGGTGCACGCGGTGTTCGCCTCGCGCCGGGGGCTGTTGCCGGCGGTGCGGCATTTGCTGGACTTTCTCGCTGCCGAATTCGCCACCAGCGATATCGACTGATCCGACTCGACCGTCCTGTAGCCGCCGCCAGGCTGCGATCGGTAGAAGCGGGCTTGTCCCGCGATGCGATGAGACTGATACGGCGCAATCGCGGGGCAAGCCCGCTCCTACATGCAGCCGATCGCAGCCTGGCGGCAGCGGCTACAACAGGTAGCCGCAGATGCGCTCGGCGCTGGCGCTGGGGTCTTCCTGCATAAAGCAGTGGCCACCCGGCACCTGGGTCGCGGTAACGTGGCGATTGACCTGGGCCCAACGCTGCACCGACTGCGGCACGAAGGGATAGGTGGTCTCGCCGTAGAGCACCAGGCTCGGGGTCTGCACCCGGCTCAACGAGGCCCACATGCGCCGGGGGAAGGAACTGAAGATCTCCACTTCCCGACTCGGCCGGCACTTGAGCACCACGCCTTCGCCACAATCGCCAATGGCATGTTCGATATAGGACTGCAGCGAAGGCTCGCTCCAGCCCTTGAAGATCCCCCGCCCTTCCAGCGAAGCACGTGCTGCCGTGCGGTCCGGCCAGTGGCTGCGGCGGGTAGCGGCCTTGCGCGCCAGGGCGTGGCGACGGTGCAGGCCGACCAGTGCGGCAGCGCCCATCAGGCCCATCATCGAGCGGCTGAACAGTACCGGGTCGAGCAGCACCGCACGCTGGAACAGTTGCGGCTGGCGCGCCAGCATCAGTGCGGTGAGCACCCCGCCGAAGCTGTGACCGAGCGCGAAACGCGGCACATCGGCGTACTCCGCCCGCCCGCTGTCAAAGGCTTCGATAGCCAGTTCCGCCGTGCGATTCCAGCCCTGGAACGGGCCACCGTGATCGCTGTCGCCATGGCCCTGAACGTCACACAGCCACAGGTCGAAATGCTCGGCCAGACGCGCCAGCAAGGGTTGGTAGGTCAGGCTGCAAAAACCGTTGCCGTGCAGGAAATGCAGCAGCGGCTTGCCGCTGGCGGGTGAGCGCCAGCCGCGCAAGGTGAAGCCAGCACTCGTGTCATGGGACCAGGGAATCAACTGCATGTGCCGCTGCACTCATCTTCAGGAAAACCCCGATTCTACAAAGAGCAGTGGGTACAGGGATATCACCAGCAAAGCGGCCATCAGGACATTGAACAGCATCAGCCAGCGCGGATTCTGCAGCACATTGCGCAAGGCGCTGCCGAACATCACCCAGACGCAGACGCTGGGCAGGTTGACCAGGGCGAACACGGCGGCGATGACGATAACGTTGGTGACGTAGCCCTGGGCCGGCGTGTAGGTGGTGATCGCCCCCACCGCCATCACCCAGGCCTTGGGGTTGACCCACTGGAACGCCGCTGCGCCCCAGAAGCCCAGGGGCTTGCGGCGCTCGGGGTTGCTCGCCGACAGCGGCCCCGAGGTGGCGATCTTCCACGCCAGGTACAGCAGGTAGGCGGCGCCCACGTAGCGCAGCACGCTATAGATCGGCGGGTAGGCCTTGAACACTTCACCCAGGCCAAAGCCCACCGCCAGCACCATGACCATGAAGCCGACGCTGATGCCCACGGCGTGGGGAATCGAGCGGCGCACGCCGAAGTTCACCCCGGAGGCCAGCAACATGGTGTTGTTGGGCCCCGGGGTGATCGAGGACACGAAGGCGAACAGCACGAAGGCGGTAATCAGGTCGAGTGAGCTGAGCATGGCAGGCAATCCGTCGGGTTCAAGGCTGTATCGACAGTAACGGAGTCCTGCCCTACCCAGGCCATACAGTTGGCGAAAATATTGCCGCTACACCCGACTGTCCTGCCTAACCAAGGGCCTCGGCAACGAAGTCCAGGCGGTCCTGGCCGAAGAACATCTGCGCGCCGACAAAGCAGGTCGGCGCGCCGAACACGCCGCGTTGCACCGCTTCGTCGGTGGCCGCCTTGAGGGCTGCCTTGACTGCGGGGTCGGCCGTCCAGGCGTGGAACTGTTCGGCATCGAAGCCCGCTTCATCCAGCACAGATGCCAGCACCGCCAGATCCCCCAGGTTGCGCTGCTGCACCCACATTGCCTGGAACACGGCGGTCAGATAAGCCTCGAAGCGCTGCGGCGCAAACAGCTGCACCGCCACGGTGCCGCGCATCAGGTTCAGGGTGTTGATCGGAAAGCCCGGCGGGAAGGCCAGGGTCACGCCATAGCGCCGGGCATAGCGCTGCAGGTCGACGAACAGATGCTGGCCCTTGGCCGGCACCATCACCGGCGAGGCGTTGCCGGTGGCCTGGAACACCCCGCCCAGCAGCATCGGCCGGTACACCAGGTGCGCATCATGGCGGGCGCACAGCGCCGGTAGCTGGGTCCAGGCCAGGTAACTGGCGGGGCTGCCCAGGTCGAAGAAAAATTCAACGCTCTTGCTCATTGCACAGTCCTTTTTTTGTTGTTGTCAGGGGCTTACCAGCGTTCCATCCACGGCCGCAGGTCGAGCTCGAAGGTCCAGGCATCGCGCGGCTGCGCGTGCAGGAACCAGTAGCTGTCGGCGATATGCGCCGGATCCAGGATGCCATCCTGCGACTTCAAGGCGTAGCGCTCGGGGAAGCTGTCGCGGATGAAGGCGGTGTCGATGGCGCCATCGACCACCACATGGCCGACATGGATGTTTCGCGGCCCAAGTTCGCGCGCCATGCTCTGGGCCAGGGCGCGAATGCCATGCTTGGCCCCGGCGAACGCGGCGAAACCTGCGGCGCCGCGCAAGCCGGCGGTGGCACCGGTGAACAGGATAGTCCCGCGCTCACGGGTGATCATGCGTCGGGCCACTGCCTGAGCGGTCAGGAAGCCTGCGAAACAGGCCATTTCCCAGATCTTGAAGTACTTGCGCGGGGTTTCTTCGAGAATGCTGCACGGCACATTGGCGCCGATGTTGAACACGAAGGCCTCGATCGGGCCGATGCTGTTTTCGATCTCTTCGACCAACGCCGCCACCTCCTCTTCCTTGCGCGCATCGGAGCCGAAGCCGTGCGCCTCGCCACCTGCGGCGCGGATTTCGTCCACCAGCGGCTGCAGCTTGTCGGCGCTGCGCCGGGTCACGCAAGCGACGTAGCCCTCACGGGCAAAGCGCTTGGCAATCGCGCCACCGGTCGCATCCCCGGCCCCCACCACCAGCACCACTTTCTTGTTCGTGTTCATCCATCGCCTCCATTGGTAAACGATCATTTACTAAACGAACGCTATGCTATGATCCAGGCCTCGTCAAGCAGGTGTACCGGAGACAGCCAGCGTGCGTTACGCCACCGATCACAAGGAACATACCCGGCAGAAGCTGCTGGAAAGCAGCGGTGCCCTGGCCAAGCGCGGGGGCTTCAACGCCACCGGTGTGGCCGGGTTGATGAAGGCCATCGGCCTGACCGGTGGGGCCTTCTACAACCATTTTCCGTCCAAGGACGATCTGTTCACCGAGATCGTGCGCCGCGAGCTGTCCCACAGCCCCATGGCCCAGCAGCCGATCGACCGCGAACGGCTTGGCCGCTGCCTGGAGCAGTACCTGACCCTGGCCCACGTGCATAACCGCGAGGGTGGCTGCGCCATCCCGGCCCTGGGCGCTGAGATTGCCCAGGCGCCGTTGCCGGTACGCGAAGAGGCCGAACACTGGCTATGCAACCTGCAGCAGGCCTGGGCCCAGACCCTGGGCGACCCGGACCTGGCCTGGGCGCTGCTCAGCCAGTGCGTGGGCGCACTGCTGATTGCGCGCATGCTCGCCAGCGAAGCGCGCCAGCAGGAGGTGCTCAAGGCTTCCCGTGATTTTCTCGCCGGGGCCTTGCATGAGAGTCGTTGAAACGCTGCTGCTCGGTCTTGCCCTGACACTTCCGCTCAACGCCCTCGCCGCCTGCCCCGCTGGCCAGTACGAGATCTGCCTGGGCGGCTGCATCTGCTCGCCGATCGACCCGGGCGAAGCCCGCACCGTGCTCGACGATCTGGGCCGCATGGCCAGCAGCTCCCTGGCCATGGCCCTGCAGCAAGCGCGCAACGAAGCGGCGGCCGGCACCGTGCTGCCCATCCCGCTGCACATCCGTGCCCAGCTGGAGCCCTATTACGATTTCCAGGTGCTGGATGCGGCGCGCTACAAGGTCGGCGACCAGGAGGCCCTGGACAGCGCCAGTGCCGTGCTGCAGAACCCCGACGTCAACGCCGTGACCCTGATCGACATCATCGTCTTTCGCGACGAGGCCGACGCCCAGGACGACGTCGCCCTCTGGGCCCACGAGCTGCACCATGTGCAACAGTACCAGCAATGGGGCGTGGACGAGTTCGCCCGGCGCTATTCCCGCGACTACGACGCCGTCGAGGCACCGGCCTACGAAGTCCAGGCAAAAATCAGCAAGGCCCTGCGCGAGCGCGCGTCCGGCCAGGCCCGCTGAACTACACTGATAGGTTGCCCCTTTTGACAAATGGCCGAGGCCGTCGCGGGCTGCGGCGGCCCCGTTGACGTTGGACTTCTTGCAGGAGATCACGCAATGGACGAAGCCAAGCTACAGGACTTCATGGGAAAGCTGGTCAATGACATGGGCGCTGCCGCCCTGCTGGCCAACCTGATCCTCGGCGATGAACTGGGTTTGTACCGGGCCATGGCTGACAGTCAGTTCATCACCCCCGAACAACTGGCGCAAAAGACCGGCTGCAATGCCCGCCTGCTGCGCGAGTGGCTCAGCGCCCAGGCGGCGTCGGGCTACATGGAACACCAGGACGGACGCTTTCGCCTGCCCGAGGAACAGGCCATGGCCCTGGCCATCGAGGATTCGCCGGTGTACGCCGCCGGTGGCGCCTCGGTGATCGCCGCCCTCTACCATGACAAGGACAAACTGGTCGCGGCCATGCGCGGTGATGGCGGCCTGCCCTGGGGCGATCACCACCCGTGCATGTTCAGCGGCACCGAGCGTTTCTTTCGCCCCGGCTACAAGGCCAACCTGGTCAGCCAGTGGCTGCCGGCGCTGACCGGGGTGGTCGACAAGCTCAAGGCCGGGGCCAAGGTCGCCGATGTCGGCTGTGGCCATGGTGCGTCCACGGTGATCATGGCCCAGGCCTTCCCCACCTCGCGGTTCATCGGCTACGACTACCACGCGCCTTCGATCACCGTGGCCAACCAGCGTGCGGCCGAGGCAGGCGTGGGCGAGCGCGCACAGTTCGTCAAGGCCAGCGCCAAGGACTTCCCCGACCATGACTACGACCTGATCTGCTACTTCGACTGCCTGCACGACATGGGCGACCCGGTGGGCGCCGCCAGGCATGCCTACAAGGCGCTCAAGGCCGACGGCACGGTGCTGCTGGTCGAGCCCTATGCCGGTGACAACCTCGATGCCAACAGCACGCCGGTGGGCCGCCTGTTCTACGCCGCCTCCACCTTCATCTGCACGCCCAACTCGCTGTCCCAGGAAGTCGGCCTGGGCCTGGGTGCGCAGGCCGGCGAGGCACGGTTGCGGGCCGTGTTTGAAGAAGCCGGTTTCAAGACCTTCCGGCGGGCTACGGAAACGCCGTTCAACCTGATCCTCGAAGCGCGCAAATAAACCCTATCGCGGGGCAAGCCCGCTCCCACAGGGTGCATTCCACCCTGTGGGAGCGGGCTTGCCCCGCGATTGCACCTCCCCCCGTCATCCCCCACACGTCGCCCCGGCAGAGAAATTTGCAGGAAGCGCTTGCATGCAAAGTATTATGGTATACCATCAGACAACAAGACCTAGACCACCCCCTGCACAGGAGCAGCCCATGAGTTTCGAAATCCGCAAGATCGTCACCTACGCCGAAGAAACCTTCATCGAAGGGGGCAAGGCCACCGACAAGCCGGTGACCATGGTCGGCCTGGCCGTGGTGATCAAGAACCCGTGGCTGGGCCGCGGTTTTGTCGAAGACCTCAAGCCTGAAATCCGCGCCAACTGCTCGGACCTGGGTGCGCAAATGGTCGAGCGTCTGTGCGCCGCCATCGGCGGTGCCGACAAGATCGAAGCCTATGGCAAGGCTGCCGTGGTCGGCGCCGACGGAGAGATCGAGCACGCCTCGGCGGTGATCCACACCCTGCGCTTCGGCAACCACTACCGCGAGGCGGTCAAGGCCAAGAGCTACCTGAGCTTCACCAACAAGCGCGGCGGTCCGGGCACTTCGATCCAGATCCCGATGATGCACAAGGACGACGAAGGCCTGCGCTCGCACTACATCACCCTGGAAATGCAGATCGAAGACGCCCCCCGCGCCGACGAGATCGTCGTGGTCCTGGGTTGCGCCGACGGTGGCCGCCTGCACCCGCGCATCGGCAACCGTTACATCGATCTGGAAGAGCTGGCCGCTGAAAAAGCGCAATAACAATAACGACGCCCTAGGAGCGACCGATGATTCAGCCTGCTGCTGAACGCACCCCGGCCGGCACCAGTTACCTGGCGACCGGCCAAGGCCAGCCCGTGGTCCTGATCCACGGCGTGGGCCTGAACAAAGAAATGTGGGGCGGCCAGGTCGTGGGCCTGGCCAGTGATTACCGGGTCATCGCCTACGACATGCTCGGCCACGGCCAGAGCCCGCGCCCGCAACCCGGTTGCGGCTTGCCCGGCTATGCCGCGCAACTGGCCGAGCTGCTCGATCACCTGCAGTTGCCCCAGGCGACCATCATCGGTTTCTCCATGGGCGGCCTGGTGGCCCGCGCCTTCGCCCTGCACTACCCGCAGCGCCTGGCCGCGCTGGTGGTGCTCAACAGCGTGTTCAACCGCAGCGCCGAGCAACGCGCCGGGGTCATCGCCCGTACCGCCCAGGCGGCCGAGCACGGCCCCGACGCCAACGCCGAAGCGGCCCTGGCGCGCTGGTTCAGCCGCGAGTACCAGGCCGCCAACCCGGCGCAGATCGCCGCTATCCGCCAGACCCTGGCCAGCAACGATCCGCAGGGCTACCTGACCACTTACGAACTGTTCGCCACCCAGGACATGTACCGCGCCGACGACCTGGCCAGCATCCAGGTGCCGACCCTGATCGCCACCGGCGAATGGGACCTGGGCTCGACCCCGGACATGACCCGGCAACTGGCCCGGCGCATACCCGGCGCGCAGAGCGTGGTGCTGGCCGAACAACGGCATATGATGCCGGTAGAGTCGCCGCGCCTGGTCAACCAGATGCTGCTGGACTTTCTCGGCGACGCCAAAACCCTTTCCGATTCAGCCAAGGGGATCGTTGCATGACTCTCGTACGATTTCAGATGTGCATCGACGGCCAGTGGCTCGATGCCCAGAGCGGCAAGACCTTCGACAGCCTCGACCCGTCCACCGCGCAGGCCTGGGCGCAATTGCCCGATGCCGATCAAGCGGATGTCGAGCGCGCCGTGCAGGCGGCGCAAACCGCCTTCGACAACCCGGCCTGGCGTGGCCTGACCGCCACCGCCCGGGGCAAGTTGCTGCGCCGCCTGGGTGATCTGATCAGCGCCAACAAGGAACACCTGGCCCAGCTGGAAAGCCGCGACAACGGCAAGCTGATCCGCGAAACCCGCGGCCAGGTCGGCTACCTGCCGGAGTTCTTCCACTACACCGCGGGCCTGGCCGACAAGCTCGAAGGCGGCACCCTGCCGCTGGACAAGCCCGACCTGTTCGCCTACACCGTGCACGAGCCGATCGGCGTGGTCGCCGGGATCATTCCCTGGAACAGCCCGCTGTACCTGACCGCGATCAAGTTGGCGCCGGCCCTCGCCGCCGGCAACACCATCGTGCTCAAGCCGTCCGAGCACGCCTCGGCGACCATCCTGGAGCTGGCGCGCCTGGCCCTGGAAGCCGGCTTCCCGCCGGGCGTGGTCAACGTCGTCACAGGCTACGGCCCGAGCACCGGCGCAGCCCTGACCCGTCACCCGCTGGTGCGCAAGATCGCCTTCACCGGCGGCGCCGCCACCGCCCGCCATGTGGTGCGCAGCAGCGCCGAGAACTTCGCCAAGCTGTCGCTGGAGCTGGGTGGCAAGTCGCCGAACATCATCTTCGCCGACGCCGACCTCGACAGCGCCATCAACGGCGCGGTGGCCGGCATCTATGCCGCCTCCGGGCAGAGCTGCGTGGCCGGCTCGCGCCTGCTGGTGCAGGACGAGATCTACGATGAATTCGTCGAGCGTCTGGTCGAGCGGGCCAAACGCATCAAGATCGGCAACCCCCAGGACGACAGCAGCGAAATGGGTCCCATGGCCACCGCCCAGCAACTGGCCGTGGTCGAAGGCCTGGTGGCCGCGGCCAAGGCCGAAGGCGCCACCCTGCGCCTGGGCGGCAAGCGCGCCGAGGTCGACAGCGACGGCTGGTACTACGAGCCGACCCTGTTCGAATGCGACAGCAACTCGATGAAGATCATGCAGGAAGAAGTCTTCGGCCCGGTGGCGGCGGTGATCCGCTTCAAGACCGAGGAAGAAGCCCTGGCCATGGCCAACGACTCGCAGTTCGGCCTCGCCGCCGGCATCTGGACCCGCGACCTGGGCCGTGCCCACCGCCTGGCCCGCGACGTGCGCTCGGGGATCATCTGGGTCAACACCTACCGCGCGGTCTCGGCCATGGCGCCGATCGGCGGCTTCAAGAACAGTGGCTACGGGCGCGAGAGCGGCATCGACTCGGTACTGGCCTACACCGAACTCAAGACGGTGTGGATCAACCTCTCGACCGCGCCGATGCCCGACCCCTTTGTCATGCGTTAGGAGACCTGCGTCATGATCGAACCCGGCATTTACAAAGACGTGATGGGCTCCTTCCCGTCCGGCGTCACGGTGGTCACCACCCTGGACGCCGACGGGGCCATCGTCGGCATCACCGCCAGCGCCTTCAGCGCGCTGTCGATCGACCCGGCGCTGGTGCTGTTCTGCCCCAACTACGCCTCCGACACCTACCCGGTGCTGCGTGACAGCAAGCAGTTCGCCATTCACCTGCTGGCCGCAGGGCAAACCGCCGAGGCCTATGCCTTCGCTGGCAAGGGCAAGGACAAGGCCAAAGGCATCGACTGGCAGCTGAGCGCACTGGGCAACCCGCTGCTGGGCAATGCCACGGCGATCATCGAATGCGAGCTGTGGCGCGAGTACGACGGTGGCGATCACGCCATCATCGTCGGCGCGGTGAAGAACCTGATCCTGCCCGAGCAGCCGGCCACGCCGATGATCTACCACAAGGGCAAGCTCGGCGCCCTGCCGCCGCTGGCCTGATTTCCCTTTTGGGGGCCGCGCGCCACACCTCGGTTGCGGCCCCCGTTTTTTCGGAGCTGATCATGAGCAACGAGAAGTACCAGAAAGGCCTTGAGATCCGCACCCAGGTGCTGGGCCAGGACTACGTCAACAAATCGATCGAGAACGCCGACGACTTCACCCGCCCCTTGCAGGAGCTGGTCACCGAATACTGCTGGGGGCATGTCTGGGGCCGCGAAGGCCTGTCGCTCAAGGAGCGCAGCATGATCAACCTGGCAATGATTTCTGCGCTCAATCGCCCCCACGAACTCAAGCTGCACATACGCGGCGCCTTGCGTAACGGTCTGAGTCGTGAGCAAATACGCGAAATCCTGCTTCAAGTCGGTATCTATTGCGGTGTGCCCGCAGCCGTGGACAGTTTCCGGCTGGCCCGCGAAGCCTTCGCCGAGGCCGACTCGGAGCCCACCCGATAACGACGGGCTGTTCAACTGCTACAGCCCTCTGCAGAGCACCGATGATGAAACGCCAGCCCCTCGACGACAGCTTCAAGGTCAACCGCAACCCTGTAACCCTGCGCGAAATCGTGCTCGACAAACTGCGCGGGGCGATCATGAGCTTCCAGCTGCTGCCCGGCGACCGCCTGGTCGAGCGCGACCTGTGCGACCGCCTCGGCGTGAGCCGCACCTCGGTGCGTGAAGCGCTGCGTCACCTGGAGTCCGAGGGCCTGGTGGAATTCGCCGACGCCAAGGGCCCGCGCGTGGCCATCATCACCCTGGAAGACGCCCGCGACATCTACGAGCTGCGCTGCGTGCTCGAAGGCCTGATCGTGCAACTGTTCACCCTCAACGCCAAGGCCAAGGACATCCGCGCCCTGGAAAAGGCCCTGGAGGTGAACCGCAAGGCGCTTGAAGAAGGCGAGCTGCAACAGGTGCTCGACTCGGTGCAAGGCTTCTACGACGTGCTGCTCGAAGGCTCCGGCAACCATGTCGCCGCTACCCAGCTGCGCCAGTTGCAGGCACGCATCAGCTACCTGCGCGCAACCTCCGTGTCCCAGGAGAACCGCCGTGGGGCGAGCAACCTGGAAATGGAAAAAATCGTCGCCGCGATCAAGAGCGGCGACCCGCTGGCCGCCCACCAGGCTTCGGTCGACCATGTGCGTGCCGCGGCCAAGGTAGCCCTGGACTACCTGCGCCAGAAGCACGACGACACCAGCAAGGTGCGTGACATCGCCACGCCCATCGTTCTCAAAGAACCCCGCATAGGTCGCTGATCATGCCCGCCGTCCCTCGCTACTGCCCGCAATGCACTGCCGCGCTGCACCAGGGACGGCCCGCCGGCGACACCCACGAGCGCCTGCTGTGCAGCGCCTGTGGCTACATCCACTATGTGAACCCCAAGCTGATTGCCGGCTGCATCATCGAGCAGGACGGCAAGTACCTGTTGTGCCAGCGCGCCATCCCGCCGCGCCCCGGCACCTGGACCCTGCCGGCCGGCTTCATGGAGGCCGGCGAGACCACCGAAGAGGCGGCCCTGCGCGAAGTCTGGGAAGAAAGCGGCGTACGCGCCGAAATCATCTCGCCCTACTCGATCTTCAGCGTGCCGAAGATCAGCGAGGTGTACATCATCTTCCGCGCCATCGCCCTGGAAGTCACCGGCCAGTACGGCCCGGAAACCCTCGACTACCGCTTCTTCGCCCCCGAGGAGATCCCCTGGGACGAGATCTACTACCCGGCGATCCGGCAGATTCTCGAACGCTACATCGAAGAGCGCCAGGCTGGCGTCTACGGCATCTACATGGGCAACGACGACAGCGGCAAGGTGCATTTCATCCGCTAACCCTGTTCGGCTGTGATTCGATTACCTCGCCGTGTAGCCCTGCGATCGGTGGGAGCGGGCTTGCCCCGCGATTGCGGGTTGTCAGCCCCATCGCATCGCGGGGCAAGCCCGCTCCTACCGATTACCGCCTGGCGGCAGCGGCTTCGCGCAGGCAAACTCTCTCCTGAAACCAGCCTTTGGGCATATGTGGCGCCAGGATCGGTAAAATTCGTATACCATATCCAAAAATAGCTTCGGACGATGCCACCGTGACCGTACCCCGCCTCAACGCCCCGGACCTGGGCAATACGCCTTCGACTTCGGAAATCATCACCCGCCACCTGCGTGATGCGATCATTGCCGGGCATTTCGCCGAAGACGAGCCGATCCGCCAGGACGACATCGCCCGCCAGTTCAACGTCAGCAAGATCCCCGTGCGCGAGGCGCTCAAGCGCCTGGAAGCCGAAGGCCTGGTGATGTTCCAGCGCAACCGCGGGGCGATGGTCACGCGCATGTCGGAACCGGAGCTGGCGCAGATGTTCGAGGTACGCATGCTGCTCGAAGACAAGGCGCTGCGCCTGGCCATTCCGAACATGACCGAGGAGACCTTCGCCCGCGCCGAGCGGATCTGCCAGGAGTTCGTCGGCGAGAACGACGTCGGGCGCTGGGCCGAGCTCAACTGGGAGCTGCATGCCTGCCTGTACGAGCCGGCGCAGCGGCCGTTCCTGGTCAATATGATCCGCTCGGTGAACGACAAGCTGGAGCGTTACCTGCGGATGCAGATGAGCCTGTCGGCGGGCAAGGAACGCGCCGATCACGAACATCGCGAAATCCTCGATGCCTGCCGGGCCAAGGATGTCGAGCGTGCGGTGACCTTGCTCGACGAGCATATCGCTGGCGTCTGCAAGACCCTGTTCGAGCACCTGCCGCAAACCAGGTGAGCGGCACTGCCACCAGCCCGCGTAGGAGCCATCGGTCCCTGTGGGAGCTGGCGAAGCCGGCGATCGACTGCGCAGCAGTCGCAACCCCCTGTGCCGATTTCGTCGTTGCCATAACGTAAAGGCATCAAGCCGGCACCCCTGGGAACACGCCACCCTGTCCTTCACCTCCCAGAACGGACGCGGCCTCCCCATGAAACGCATTACCGTGATCGACTCCCACACCGGCGGCGAACCCACCCGCCTGGTCACCGACGGCTTCCCTGACCTGGGCACCGGCAGCATGGCCGAACGCCGCCAGCGCCTTGCCGAGCAGCACGATCAATGGCGCAGCGCCTGCATGCTCGAACCTCGCGGCAGCGATGTGCTGGTCGGCGCCCTGCTGTGCGAACCGGTAGACCCCAGCGCCTGTGCCGGGGTGATCTTCTTCAACAACACCGGCTACCTGGGCATGTGCGGCCACGGCACCATCGGCCTGGTGGTATCGCTGACGCACCTGGGCCGGATCGGGCCGGGCGTGCACCGCATCGAAACCCCGGTGGGCACGGTGCAGGCGACCCTGCACGACGACCACTCGGTCAGCGTGCGCAACGTACCCGCCTACCGCTACCGCAAGGACCTGACGCTAGAGGTGCCGGGCATCGGCCGCGTGGTCGGCGATGTGGCCTGGGGCGGCAACTGGTTCTTCCTGATCGCCGACCACGGCCTGCAGGTCGCCGGCGACAATATCGAGGCACTGACCGCCTACACCTACGCCGTGCAACAAGCCCTGGAACACCAGGGCATCCGCGGTGAGGACGGCGGCCTGATCGACCATATCGAACTGTTCGCAGACGACCCCGACGCCGACAGCCGCAACTTCGTTCTCTGCCCGGGCAAGGCCTACGACCGCTCGCCCTGCGGCACCGGCACCAGCGCCAAGCTCGCCTGCCTGGCGGCCGACGGCACGCTGCAAGCGGGGCAGGTCTGGCGCCAGGCCAGTGTCATCGGCAGCCTGTTCGAAGGCTCGTACGAGGCCTCTGGCGAACGCATCGTGCCGACCATTCGCGGCCGTGCCCATATCAGCGCCGAAGCCACGCTGATCATTGAACAAGACGACCCCTTCGCCTGGGGCATCCACCCGTGAGCGCTGGCGCCGTAGCCGATGTGATCGTGATCGGCGCCGGGATCATCGGTGCGGCCTGCGCGCAGTCGCTGGCCGCCCGTGGCCTGCGCGTGCTGGTGCTGGACGCCGGGCTGCACGGCGCCACCGCCGCCGGCATGGGCCACTTGCTGGTGCTCGACGACAATGCGGCGGAGCTGGCGCTCAGCCAGCACTCGCTGCAACGCTGGCGCGAATTGGCGCCCCGACTACCCGAGGACTGTGCCTACCGCAGCAACGGCACCCTGTGGCTGGCGGCCAATGCCGAAGAGATGGCCGTGGCCGAGCACAAATTCAGCGTGCTGCAAGCCCGCGGCGTGGCCTGCGAGCTGGTCGCAGGGCGAGCCCTGCGCCAGCGCGAACCGGCCTTGCGCGAGGGCCTCGAAGGCGGCCTGCTGATCAACGGCGACGGCATCCTCTACGCCCCGGCTACCGCCCGCTGGATGCTGCAAACAGCAGGCATCGAGCAACGCCGGGCGCGGGTCAACGCGGTACAGGGCAAGCGCGTGCGCCTGGACGACGGCCAGTGGCTGAGCGCCGATGCCGTGGTGCTGGCCAACGGCATCCAGGCCACCGACCTGTGCCCGGAGTTGCCCATCGAACCGAAGAAAGGCCACCTGCTGATCACCGACCGTTACCCCGGCACCGTGACCCACACCTTGGTGGAACTGGGCTATGTGACCAGTGCCCATAACGCCAGCGGCCCGTCCACCGCCTGCAACATCCAGCCGCGCCCGACCGGCCAGCTGTTCATCGGCGCTTCGCGCCAGTTCGGCACCACCGACCCTGCCGTGGAAGGCTGGATGCTCGCGCGTATGCTCAAACGCGCCACCGAATACATGCCGGGCCTGGCGCAGCTGAACGGTATCCGCGCCTGGACCGGCTTTCGCGCCGCCAGCCCCGACGGCCTGCCCCTGGTGGGCCGCCATCCGCAGCAGGAGGGCCTGTGGCTTGCGGTGGGTCATGAGGGCCTGGGCGTCACCACCGCCCCGGCCACGGCCGACCTGCTGACCGCGCAACTGTTCAACGAAACGCCGCCCCTGGCGGCCCGCCCCTACCTGCCAGAACGCTTTGCCGGAGCACTCGCCCATGCCTGACCTGACACTCGATGGCCGCCCGCTGCGGGTAGCCGACGGCACCAGCGTGGCCGCAGCGCTGGCGCTCGGCAGCGACGGCTGCTCGCGGACCTCGGTGAGCGGGCAACGTCGCGCGCCGCTGTGCGGCATGGGCATCTGCCAGGAGTGCCGGGTGACCATCGACGGTCGCCGGCGCCTGGCCTGCCAGACCCTGTGCCGCGACGGCATGCAGGTGGAGACCCGCGCATGAACGAACACGCCAACCTGCTGATCATCGGTGCCGGCCCCGCCGGCCTGGCCGCGGCACTGGCCGCCGCCCCCCGTGCCGAACGCATCGTGCTGCTCGACGACAACCCGCTGCCCGGCGGGCAGATCTGGCGCGACGGCCCCCAGGCCAAGGTCCCCGCCCAGGCACGGCAACTGCGCGAGCAGGTGCTCGCCTGCGCCAATGTGCGTTACTACAGCGCCACCCGGGTGATCGCCCAGTCCGGCCCCGACACCCTGCTGGTGGAAGACCCCGAGCGAGGCTGGCAGATCCGTTACGACCGGCTGATCCTCTGCACCGGCGCCCGCGAACTGCTGCTGCCCTTCCCCGGCTGGACCCTGCCCGGGGTGACCGGGGCCGGTGGCTTGCAGGCGCTGATCAAGGCCGGCCTGGCGGTGCGCGACCAGCGTATCGTCATCGCCGGCAGCGGGCCCTTGCTGCTGGCCAGCGCCGCCACCGCCCGGGACAACGGCGCCAGGGTGCTGCGCATCGCCGAACAGGCGTCGACAACCGCCGTCGCCGGCTTCGCTGCGCAGTTGCCACGCTGGCCGTACAAACTGCTGCAGTCCTTCAGCCTGTTCGACCGCCAGTACCGCAGCGCCAGCCATGTGCTCGCCGCCCTGGGCAGCGATCGCCTGGAGGGCGTGCGCCTGATGCAGAACGGCAAGGTCGTGGAAATGGCCTGTGACCGGCTGGCCTGCGGCTTCGGCCTGATCCCCAATATCCAGCTGGGCCAGGCCCTGGGCTGCGCCGTGGCCCAGGACGCGATTGCCGTGAACAGCTGGCAGGAAACGACCCTGCCGGGCGTCTACGCGGCGGGCGAATGCACCGGCTTTGGTGGCAGCGAACGGGCCTTGGTCGAAGGCGCCATCGCAGGTCTCGCAGCGGTCGGCAATCGCCAGGCGGCCCAGCAACTGTTCCGTCGTCGCGAGCGCTGGCATGGTTTTGCCGACGCCCTGAACAAGGCCTTCGCCCTGAATCCTGCGCTCAAGTCGCTGGCAACGGCCGATACCCTGGTGTGTCGCTGCGAAGACGTCCCTTATGCCGCCCTCACAGGCTTCAGCGACTGGCGCCAGGCCAAGCTCGCCAGCCGCTGCGGCATGGGCGCCTGCCAGGGTCGGGTGTGCGGTGCGGCCACCCGCCACCTGTTCGGCTGGCAGCCTTCGGCGCCGCGCCCGCCGTTCAGCCCGGCGCGCATCGACACCCTGATGTGCCTGGACGACACGCCCGGCCCTTGAGATAGACGCCGGGGGCGCACTATGATCCCGACGGTCGCCCCCGGAACGTCTGCGCCATGCACGCCACGCTCAACCACTTCCCGCCCTGCGATCTACCCACCCTGCTCGGCAGTCTGCACGCCATCGCGCCGCTGCTCGACACCCTCAACGATGTGGTGTTCTTCATCAAGGACCGCGAGGCGCGCTACGCCTTCGTCAACCAGACCCTGGCCCGTCGCTGCGGCCGCAAGCACGGCGACGAGCTGCTCGGGCTCACCGCCGAACACGTCTTTCCCGCCCGCTTTGGCCCGCTCTACACCGAGCAGGACCGCCGCGTGCTGAGCAGCGGCCGGGAACTGGCCGACCAGCTGGAACTGCACCTGTATTACGGCAACCAGCCGATCTGGTGCCTGACCCACAAGCGCCCGCTCAAGGATGCCGGTGGCAATATCGTTGGCCTGGCCGGGATCTCCCGCGACCTGCAACTGCCCCAGTCCAACCACCCGGCGTTCCAGAAACTCGCCGCCGTCGACGGGCATATCCGCGCCCACTTCAGCCGCCCCATCAGCCTTGCCGAGCTGACCGCCATCGCCGGGCTGTCGGTGGCGCAACTGGAGCGTCACTGCAAGCGCATCTTCCAGCTCACGCCACGGCAGATGATCCACAAGGCCCGGCTGGAAGAAGCCTCGCGCCTGCTGCAGGACCCGGGCCTGCCCATCACCGAGATCGCCCTGCGCTGCGGTTACACCGACCACAGCGCCTTCAGCCGCCAGTTCCGCGCCCTCACCGGGCTTTCGCCCAGCCAGTACCGCGACAGCCAGCACTGAGTGTTCCTTTACGGGGCGCTGCGCGCGGGCAGTGCTCCGATATGTAACACCTGCTACACACCCGACCCGGCGCGGTAAAACCGCCCAGCGCAACCTTCCTTTCTGGCAGACGCCCTAACTCAAGGGCTGACAGATATTTCCTGCGGGACCACAAAAACAGGCACGGCCATTGCACTTAAAAATATCGTATACGAAATCTACAATACGATATCTAACAGCACTTCACCGACCACGAGGCCTCTATGAAAAACCGCACATTTGCCGTAGCCCTCAGCGCTGTTCTCAGTACCGCCTGCATTGCCAACGCCCAGGCCGACAAACTCGACGACATCATCGGCTCCGGCAAGCTGCGCTGCGCCGTGACCCTGGACTTCCCGCCCATGGGCTTTCGCGACGAAGCCAACAAGCCCGCCGGCTTCGACGTCGACTACTGCAACGACCTGGCGAAGATCCTCGGCGTCGAACCCGAAGTGGTCGAAACCCCTTTCCCCGATCGCATCCCGGCGCTGGTCTCCGGCCGTGCCGACGTGATCGTGGCGTCCACCTCCGACACCCTGGAGCGGGCCAAGACGGTCGGCCTCACCGTGCCTTACTTCGCCTTCCAGATGGTCGTGCTGACCCGCGACAACACTGGTATCAACAGCTTCGCCGACCTCAAGGGCAAGGCCCTGGGCAATACCAGCGGCACCTATGAAGCCATCGCCCTGGAGAAGGACGTCAAGAGCTGGGGCAGCGGCAGCTTCCGCGCCTACCAGTCGCAGAACGACACCCTGCTGGCCGTCGCCCAGGGCCATATCGACGCCACCGTGGTCACCAACACCGTCGCCGCCGCCACCCTCAAGTCCGGCAAGTACAAGAACCTCAAGGTCGCCGGCAACGCCCCCTACGTGATCGACTACGTGTCGCTGGGCGCCAAGCGCAACGAGTACGGCCTGTTGCGTTACCTCGACCTGTTCGTCAACCAGCAGGTGCGCACCGGGCGCTACAAGGAGCTGTTCACCAAGTGGGTGGGGACCGAGATTGCCCCGACCGACCTGACCGTGCCACAGGTCTACTACTGAGGTGCCCGGCATGACCAGCACAACCACTCCCCTGGCCGGGCGCTGCCTGGTCGAGGGCGCGGCCCAGGGCGAACTGCTGTTCGCCGACACCGGGCTGAGCTTCTGGGGCGGGGTCGACCCGTTCAGCGGCGAAGTGATCGACCGCCATCATCCATTGAGCGGCCAGTGCATCGCCGGACGCGTACTGGCCATCCCCAGCGGACGCGGCTCGTGCACCGGCAGCAGCGTGATGATGGAGCTGATCAGCAACGGCCACGCACCGGCAGCACTGGTACTGGCCGAAGCCGATGAGATCCTGACCCTTGGCGTGCTGGTCGCGCAAATCCTGTTCGGGCGTTCCCTGCCGGTGCTGTGCATCGGCCGGGAGGCCTTCGCCGGTTTGCGCGGCGCAGGCTTTGCGCGGGTCGAGGGCGAGCGGCTGAACTGCTTTGCCCAGGCGCCGGTCGATGCCTGGCAAGCGCCTGCGTTTGCACAGGCCGCCCCCTCTTTCGAGACGGCTCTGAACCTGAGCGAACAGGATCACGCCCTGCTCGACGGCCACCACGGCAAGGCCGCGCAGATGGCGATGCAGATCGTGTTGCGCATGGCCGAGCTGCAAGGCGCCGAGCAGTTGCTGGACGTCACCCAGGCCCATATCGACGGCTGCATCTACACCGGCCCCGCCAGCCTGCGCTTTGCCCAGCAACTGGTGCAATGGGGGGCGAAGGTGCGGGTGCCGACCACGCTCAATTCCATTTCGGTCGACCAGCGCCGCTGGCGCGAGCTGGGCATCGACCCGGCGCTGGGCGAACCGGCCAGCGCCCTGGGCGATGCCTACATGGCCATGGGCGCGCAACTGAGCTTCACCTGCGCGCCCTACCTGCTGGACAGCGCGCCGACGCTGGGCGAACAGGTGGTCTGGGCCGAATCCAACGCGGTGGTCTACGCCAACAGCGTGCTCGGCGCATGCACGCTCAAGTACCCCGACTACCTGGACATCTGCATCGCCCTGACCGGCCGCGCACCGCGCATCGGCTGCCACCTGGACAGCCAGCGCAAGGCCCAGCTGATCGTCGAGGTGCCGGCACTGCACAGGCTGGATGACAGTTTCTACCCGCTGCTGGGCTACCACATCGGTGCCCTGGCCGGTTCGCGGATTCCCCTGGTGCGCGGCCTGGAACAGGCGCAACCGAGCCTTGACGACCTCAAGGCCTTCGGCGCCGCCTTTGCCACCACCTCCGCCGCACCGCTGTTTCATATCGCCGGGGTCACCCCCGAAGCGCTGGACCCGGCGCAGGTGCTCGAACCCGGCGCAACCCTGCCCACCGAGCGCCTGCAACCGGCCGGCCTGCTGCACAGCTGGCGCGAACTCAACAGCGCCCGCGAGCCTCAGGTCGATGTGGTGTCGCTGGGCAACCCGCACTTCTCGCTCAGCGAGTTCGCCGCCCTCGCCCACCTGTGCCAGGGCCGGCACAAACACCCGGACGTGGTCGTGGCGATCACCTGCGGTCGCGCCGTGCTCGAACAGGCCCGCGCCGCCGGCCATATCGAGGTGCTGGAACGCTTCGGCGTGACCCTGGTAACCGACACCTGCTGGTGCATGCTCGGTGAACCGGTAATCCCGCCGGCGGCGCGCACGCTGATGACCAACTCCGGCAAGTACGCCCACTACGGGCCGGGCCTGGCCGGTCGCCCGGTACATTTTGCCAGCCTCGGCGAATGCGTCGAATCGGCCTGCACCGGCCAGGCCAGCGGCCGCCTGCCCACCTGGCTGCAACCTGCCGCCTGCAAGGAGAGCCCCGCGCATGTTTGACTACACCTTCCAATGGCGCTCGGCGCTGCGCGCCCTGCCGGACATGCTCACCGGCGCCTGGGTCACCTTCGAAACCGCTGCCCTGTCGATGATCTTCGGGGTGCTGATCGCCCTGGCCCTGACCGTCATGCGCGAAGGCAAGCAGCCGCTGTTGCGCGGCTTTGCCGATGGCTGGGTGTCGATCGCCCGCAATACGCCGTCGCTGTTCCAGATCTACATCCTGTACTTCGGCCTGGGCTCGATGGGCCTGCATGTCAGCTCCTGGATCGCCTTGCTGGCGGGGATCACCTTCAACAACGCGGGTTACTTGGCCGAGAACTTTCGCGGCGGCCTCAAGGCCGTGCCCGGCACGCAAATGCGTGCGGCACGCTCGCTGGGCATGAGTGCATTCCAGGCCTACCGGATGATCATCGTTCCGCAGTTGTTGCGGGTGGTGTTCTACCCGCTGACCAACCAGATGGTCTGGGCGGTGCTGATGACCTCGCTGGGGGTGATCGTGGGCCTGAACAACGACCTCACCGGCGTGACCCAGGACTACAACGTCAAGACCTTCCGCACCTTCGAATACTTCGCCCTGGCGGCAGCGCTCTACTACGTGATCGCCAAGGCGATCGTCGCGGTAGCCCGGCTGATGGCCTGGCGACTGTTCCGTTACTGAGGAGCCCGGCATGTTCTCTACCGGATTTACCTGGAACGACATGATGTTCCTGCTCGACGGGGCCCGGGTCACCGTGCAACTGACCTTCTGGGCCATCCTGCTGGGCACCTTCGCCGGGCTGCTGTTCGGCCTGGCCCGGGCCCTGTGGCCACGCCTGAGCCTGCCGCTGGCGTGGGTGCTGGATGTATTTCGCAGCGTTCCGCTGCTGATCCAGTTCGTGCTGTTCAACTCGTTCAAGAGCATCGTCGGGCTGAACATCAGCGCCTTCAGCGTCGGCTGCATCGTGCTGGGGGTGTACACCGCGGCCTACTTCACCGAGATCGTCCGCGGCGGTGTGCTGGCGGTGTCGCTGAGCGTGCGCCGGGCCAGCCGCTCGCTGGGCATGAGCTACCTGCAGGACTTGCGCTGGATCGTCCTGCCGATGGCCACCCGGGTGGCGTTTCCCGGCTGGTTGAACCTGGTGCTGGGGGTGATGAAAGACACGGCGCTGGTGATGTGGATCGGCATCGTCGAACTGCTGCGCGCCTCGCAGACCATCGTTACGCGGATTCAGGAACCCCTGCTGGTGCTGTGCATCGCAGGCCTCATCTACTACGTCATGAGCCTGGTGGTCGCCCGCCTGGGCGCCCGTCTGGAACAAAGGTGGCAGGAAAATGATTGAGATCCAGAACGTACACAAATCCTTCGGCAACCTGGAAGTGGTCAAGGGCGTGAGCCTGACCGTGGACAAGGGTGAAGTGGTGTCGATCATCGGCGGCTCGGGCTCGGGCAAGTCGACCTTGCTGATGTGCATCAATGGCCTGGAGCCGATCCAGAAAGGCAGCATCCGCGTCGACGGCGTCGAGGTGCACAACCGCGCCACCGACCTCAATCGCCTGCGGCAGAAGATCGGCATCGTCTTCCAGCAGTGGAACGCCTTCCCGCACCTGACGGTGCTGGAGAACGTCATGCTGGCGCCGCGCAAGGTACTGGGCAAGACCAAGGAGCAGGCCGAGGAACTGGCGGTCAAGCAACTGACCCACGTGGGCCTGGGCGACAAGCTCAAGACCTTCCCCGGCAAGCTGTCGGGCGGCCAGCAGCAGCGCATGGCGATCGCCCGGGCGCTGGCGATGTCGCCGGACTACATGCTGTTCGACGAGGCCACCTCGGCCCTCGACCCGCAGCTGGTGGGCGAGGTGCTGGACACCATGCGCATGCTCGCCGAAGACGGCATGACCATGGTCCTGGTGACCCATGAGATCCGCTTTGCCCGGGATGTGTCGGACCGGGTGGCGTTCTTCCGCAACGGCCTGGTGCATGAAATCGGCGCGCCGGAGCAAGTGATCGGCAACCCGTTGCAGCCGGAGACGGCGGCATTTCTCAAATCGGTGAAATAAGAGCATCGCAGGCTTCGCCAGCTCCCACAGGGTCCAGGGTGATCACACCTCCTTCTGTGGGAGCGGGCTTGCCCCGCGATGAGGCCCTCCCATCCAACACAAGGAGTCCCCCCATGCGCTCATCGAAAATCGTCCACATCGTCAATTGTCACGCCGAAGGCGAAGTCGGCGACGTCATCGTCGGCGGCGTCGCCCCGCCCCCTGGCGCCACGGTCTGGGAGCAGTCGCGCTGGATCGCCAACGACGACACCCTGCGCAACTTCGTCCTCAACGAACCGCGCGGCGGCGTGTTCCGCCACGTCAACCTGCTGGTCCCGCCGAAGGATCCGCGCGCGCAGATGGCCTGGATCATCATGGAGCCGGCCGACACCCCGCCGATGTCCGGCTCCAACTCGCTGTGCGTGTCCACTGTGCTGCTCGACAGCGGCATCCTGCCGATGACCGAGCCACAAACCCGGTTGGTGCTCGAAGCCCCGGGCGGGCTGATCGAGGCGGTCGCCGAATGCCGCGACGGCAAGGTACAGCGAGTGGAGGTGAAGAACGTGCCCTCCTTCGCCGACCAGCTCGACGCCTGGATCGAGGTCGAAGGCTACGGTTCGCTCAAGGTCGACACGGCCTACGGCGGCGACAGTTTCGTCATCGCCGATGCCCGGCAACTGGGTTTTGCCATTCGACCGGACGAAGCGAAAGACATCGTCGAGATCGGCCTGAAGATCACCCGCGCCGCCAACGAGCAGCTGGGCTTTCGCCACCCGCTGAACCCGGACTGGTCACACATCTCCTTCTGCCAGATCGCCGCGCCTGTCGAGTATGAAGACGGTGTCGCCACCGGCGCCAACGCCGTGGTCATCCGCCCCGGCAAGATCGACCGCTCGCCCTGCGGCACCGGCTGTTCGGCGCGCATGGCGGTGATGCAGGCCAAGGGCTTGCTCAAGGTCGGCGATCGCTTTATCGGCCGTTCGATCATCGGCTCGGAGTTCCACTGCCGCATCGAATCGCAGACTGAAATTGCCGGCCGTCCGGCGATCTACCCGTGCATTTCCGGCCGCGCCTGGATCACCGGCACCCACCAATTGCTGCTCGACCCGAGCGATCCGTGGCCGCAAGGCTACCGGCTGTCGGACACCTGGCCCGGCGCCTGATCGCTAACCCCTTGATTTAGAACCACGGCTGAAACCCGATCAGGAAAACATGAAAAAAACGCTGGTCGATTTCTTACACTTTTAATATCGTATACGAAATACAATAAACAACCGGAGAACACCATGAGCAAGTACGTAAACTGGAGCGGCGTCTTCCCTGCGGTCACCACTCAATTCAACGACGACTTCTCGATCAACCTGGAGAAAACCCACGAGGTGATTTCCAACGTGATCCGCGACGGCGTCTCGGGCCTGGTGGTCTGTGGCTCGGTGGGCGAGAACACCTCGCTGACCGCCGAAGAAAAGATCGCCGTGACCGAAGTCGCGGTCGACGCCTCCCGCGGCCGGGTCCCGGTGATCTGCGGCGTGGCCGAGTTCACCAGCGTGCAGGCGGCCAAGGTGGCCAATGCGGTACACAAGGCCGGCGTCGACGGCGTGATGCTGATGCCGGCGCTGGTCTACGGCTCCAAGCCGTTCGAGACCGCCGAGCACTACCGTTATGTGGCCAAGCACGCCGACGTGCCGCTGATGGTCTACAACAACCCGCCGATCTATAAGAACGACGTCACCCCGGACATCCTGATTTCCCTGGCCGACTGCGACAACGTGGTGTGCTTCAAGGATTCTTCCGGCGACACCCGCCGCTTCATCGACGTGCGCAACGAAGTGGGCGATCGCTTCATTCTGTTCGCAGGCCTGGACGACGTGGTCCTGGAAAGCATCGCGGTGGGTGCCCAGGGCTGGGTGTCGGGCATGTCCAACGTGTTCCCCAAAGAAGGCGAGACCATTTTCCGCCTGGCCAAGGCCGGCCGCTTCGCCGAGGCCCTGCCGATCTACGAATGGCTGATGCCGATCCTGCACCTGGATGCCCGCGCTGACCTGGTGCAGTGCATCAAGCTGTGCGAAGCCATCGCCGGTCGCGGCAGCGCCCTGACCCGTCCGCCACGCCTGGCCCTGCCGGAAGCGGATCGTGTGTTCGTCGAGCAGATCATGGCCAAGGCCCTGGCCAACCGTCCGCAGCTGCCGGACGTCGGCCTCTGAGTGATGACCGGGCCGGCTCCCCCATGGAGGCCGGCCCGCCTGTTTTGCGCCCATACAGGAAACCTCCCCATGTCCAATCACTCTGCAAGCGCAACCACCACCCCTTCGGGATTGAAACGCGTCGTGGCCGCGGCCATGGCCGGCACCGTCGCCGAATGGTATGAATTCTTTCTCTACGGTACGGCCTCGGCCCTGGTCTTCGGCCAGTTGTTCTTCCGCCAGACCGACAGCCCCATCGACGGCATCATCGCCGCCTTCGCCCTCTATGCCGTGGGCTTTCTCGCCCGCCCCCTGGGCGGCCTGGTGTTCGGTCACTACGGTGACAAGTTCGGCCGCAAGCGCCTGCTGCAACTGAGCCTGGTGGTGGTCGGCATCACCACCTTCCTGATGGGCTGCCTGCCCGGTTTCGACAGCATCGGCTACGCAGCGCCAGTGCTGCTGGTGCTGTTGCGGCTGATCCAGGGCTTCGCCTTCGGTGGCGAATGGGGCGGCGCCATCCTGCTGGTGTCCGAACACTGCCCGGCCAATCGCCGCGGTTTCTGGGCCAGCTGGCCGCAGGCCGGGGTGCCGGCGGGCAACCTGATCGCGACCCTGGCCCTACTCCTGCTGTCGAGCACCCTGTCCGAAGAGCAGTTCCTGGCCTGGGGCTGGCGTGTGGCCTTCTGGTTCTCGGCCGTGGTGGTACTGATCGGCTACTGGATCCGCACCAGCGTCGATGATGCGCCGATCTTCAAGGAAGCCCAGGCCCGCCAGGCGAAGAAGGCCGTGCAGCAACTGGGCGTGGTCGAGGTATTGCGCCATCACTGGCGTGCGGTGCTGGTGGGGATCGGTGCGCGTTTTGCCGAGAACATCCTCTACTACACGGTGGTGACCTTCTCGATCACCTACCTCAAGCTGGTGGTGCACAAGGACACTTCGCAGATCCTCCTGCTGATGTTCGGCGCGCACCTGTTGCACTTCTTCCTGATCCCGCTGATGGGCTACCTGTCCGACCTGGTCGGGCGCAAGCCGGTGTACCTGACCGGCGCGGTGCTCACGGCGTTCTGGGGCTTCGTCGGCTTCCCGATGATGGACACCGGCAACAACCTGCTGATCATGGCGGCGATCACCCTGGGCCTGGCCATCGAGTCGATGACCTACGCGCCCTACTCGGCGCTGATGGCCGAGCTGTTCCCGACCCATGTGCGCTACACCGCCCTGTCGCTGTGCTACCAGGTCGCGCCGATCTTCGCCGGCTCCCTGGCGCCGCTGATCGCCATCACCCTGCTCAACGAGTACCACAGCTCGACACCGATTGCCTTGTACCTGGTCGGCGCCTCGCTGATCTCGATCATCGCCGTCGGCCTGACCCGCGAGACCCGTGGCAAGTCGCTGCATCAGGTCGACGCCGAGGCCGCCGAGCGCATCGCCAGCGGGCAGAGCGCCGCCGTTCGCCAGGGCAATTCGCTGGCCTGACCCACTATTGAAATGGAGTGTTCCATGCCGGATATCATCGGCCACAACTACATCGGTGGCGCGCGCAGCGCCGCCGGCACTGTCACCCTGCACAGCCATGAGGCGAGCAGCGGCGAAGCCCTGCCCTGGCATTTCCACCAGGCCACGCCTGACGAGGTGGACGCTGCCGTCCGCGCCGCACAACAGGCGTACCCGGCGTTTCGCAGCCTGTCGCCTGCACGGCGGGCGGCATTCCTCGACGCCATCGCCACGCAACTGGAGGCGCTGGGCGATGACTTCATCGAGCTGGTGACGCGCGAAACGGCATTGCCCAATGCCCGCATCCTTGGCGAGCGCGGGCGCACCAGCGGGCAGATGCGTTTGTTCGCCCAGGTGCTGCGCCGGGGCGATTTTCTCGGCGCCCGCATCGACCGCGCCCAACCGGATCGCCAGCCGCTGCCGCGCGCCGACCTGCGCCAGTACCGCCTCGGGGTCGGCCCGGTAGCGGTGTTCGGCGCCAGCAACTTCCCGCTGGCCTTCTCCACCGCCGGGGGCGACACCGCCGCCGCGCTGGCCGCCGGCTGCCCGGTGGTGTTCAAGGCCCACAGCGGCCACATGGCCACCGCCGAAGTGGTCGCCGATGCAATCATCCGCGCCGCCGAACAGACCGGCATGCCCAAGGGCGTGTTCAACATGATCTTCGGTGCCGGCGTCGGCGAAGCGCTGGTCAAGCACCCGGCGATCCAGGCGGTTGGTTTCACCGGCTCGCTCAAGGGCGGACGTGCGCTGTGCGACCTGGCGGCGGCACGGCCACAGCCGATCCCGGTATTCGCCGAGATGAGCAGCATCAACCCGGTGCTGGTGCTGCCCCAGGCGCTGGCCAGTCGCAGCCAACAGATCGCCCGCGAACTGGCCGCCTCGGTGGTGCTTGGCTGCGGGCAATTCTGTACCAACCCGGGGCTGGTGATCGGCCTGCGCTCGCCGGCCTTCAGTGCCTTCGCCGAGCAACTGGCGGGGCAACTGGCCGAACAGCCGGCACAGACCATGCTCAATGCCGGCACCCTCGCCAGCTACGGCAAGGGCGTGCAGGCGCTGCTGGCGCATCCGGGCATCATTCACCTGGCCGGTCGCGCGCAACAGGGTAACCAGGCGCAGCCGCAACTGTTCAAGGCCGACGCACGCCTGCTGATCGAGGGTGACCCGCTGTTGCAGGAAGAAGTCTTCGGCCCGGCCACGGTGCTGGTGGAGGTGGCCGATGCGCAGGAACTGCATCAGGCCCTGGACGGCCTGCACGGCCAACTGACGGCAACGCTGATCGCCGAGGCAGAAGACCTGCAGGCCCATGCCGGGCTGCTGCCGTTGCTGGAGCAGAAAGTCGGTCGCGTGCTGTTCAACGGCTACCCCACCGGCGTCGAGGTCTGCGATGCGATGGTGCATGGCGGGCCGTATCCGGCCACCTCGGATGCTCGGGGCACCTCGGTGGGCAGCCTGGCGATCGACCGTTTCCTGCGTCCGGTCTGCTACCAGAACTGCCCGGATGCGTTGTTGCCCGAAGCGCTGCAGAACGCCAACCCGCTGGGCATCGCCCGCCTGGTAGACGGCCAGAGCAGCCGCGCCGCACTATAGGATCAGCCACTGCCACGCACCTCGGTGGGAGCGGGCTTGCCCCGCGAAGCGATGCAACTGACCTATCGCTATCGCGGGGCAAGCCCGCTCCCACAGCAAGCCTGCCGAGGATTGCCCGTTAATCCAGCAGCGCCTTGAGATCGTTGTACAAGGCCTCTGGAATCTGAACCCCCTCCTCCAGGCTGCGCGCCCGCGCCGCGTAACGGCGTTGCGACGGCAACCGCGCCCCCTGCCCCTCGATACTCTCGAACACCGCTTCAGCGCGGGCCAGGTGCTGATCGGCGGCGTCCCCCAGGAAGCGCTTGGGGTCCAGGGCAATCAACAGCTCGCCATGATAGGGCGAAGACTTGCTGCCACCGGCATGGGACAGCGACTCGGCGCTGGTCAGATCGCCGATCAAGGGGCCTGCGATCAGCTCGACCAGCGTCGCCAGCGCCGAGCCCTTGTGCCCGCCAAAGGTCAGCATCGCCCCCCGGTCGAGCACCACGTTGGGGTCGGTGCTGGGCCGGCCATGCTCATCCACGCCCCAGCCTTCGGGAATGGCCTTGCCCGCCCGCCGATGCAGTTCGATATCGCCCCGGGCGATGGCGCTGGTGGCGAAATCGAATACATAAGGATCCTTACCCGCCCGCGGCCAACCGAAAGCGATGGGGTTGGTGCCGAACACCGGCTGATGTCCGCCGGCCGGTGCGACCCAGGCATGGCTGGGGGTGAACGCCAGGGCGACAAGACCAGCTTCGGCCAGTTGTTCGATCTCCACCCACAATGCGGAAAAGTGCACACAACGGTTGATTGCCAGGGCGGCGATACCCGTACTGCGGGCTTTTGCCTGGAGCAACGGCAGGCCAGCCTGGAACGCCAGTTGCGAGAAGCCGCCGGCAGCGTCCACGCGTACGATCGAGGGCGCCTGGTCGATCACTTCAGGAAGCGCGTCTGGCACTACCTTGCCAGCCTTGAGCGAGCTGACGCAGCCCAGCACCCGGTACAGGCCGTGGGATGCGCAACCGTCGCGTTCGCCGGCGACTATGGTGTCGCTCACAGCATTGGCATGGTCGGCCGTAAAGCCGTTGTGCAAGAGGATCGAGTACGCAAGCGTGCGGGCCTCGGACAGGGTCAATCGGATCATGGTCATCTCCTTGAGCAGACACTCCAGCCTGCCCGAGCCCAGGGCCTACGGCTTGATCGCTTTAGGCCGGCGCGATGACGAACTTGGCACAATCCGCCAGTCCCCATACATAGATACCGCAGGCCCCGCTCCCGCGCTTGATTCGATAGCCCTCCATTCACCGCGAGGACTTCATCATGCCTGCTCCCCAACCTGCCGCCGACAACCCGGCGCCGACACGCCATATCCGAACCCGACGCTCACCCCTGGAAACCGCCGACGAACCCCTGTGGCTGCGCCAGGCCACGCCAGACCAGCGTCACCTGCTCGGCGGCCAGCAACAACGTGGCCGGCAGGCGCGCCAAGCGGCCATGGCGAGCTTCCCCCTGTTCACCCTGTATGACTTTGCCAAGCAGTGGGACCCGTTCGCCATCAAGGACACCCAGGGCGTTACCCCCGCCGACCTGTACAGGCACAGCAATGCCGACCTGAGAACCTACCCCGATTACCTCATGAAAAGCCTGCGCTCGCCCCGCCTGCGCAGCCTCAAGCTCGATGCCTACGAGGCAACGCTGCGCGAAGAACAACTGATCGCCGAAATCAAGGGGCATCTGCAACCAACCGGGGCCAGCATCCTGAAGCGGGCACTGGCCCTGTTCGCCCAGGGTGTTCGTCAGGACACGCCGGCAGACCAGGGCGCGCGCCCCCCGTTAAGGTCGTTGTTCTTGCCGGGGAACATCAGGTTGCCTGAAATCCTGCTGTTCGATGCCCCTCGGGAGCATATCCCCCACTGTGTGGCGTTCATCCCCGGTCACCCGCAACACCCCTTGAAGGAGTACCCGAGCCGCCAGCACTTTTTCGCCAGCCTGCAACGGGACCTGGTGGACCCGACGTTCCAGGCGTTCTTCGAACGTTTCATCCCCTTGCGTCAGCGCGCCATGCTCCGCACGCGCTTGCAGGACGCGGCCGCGACCTACACCAGCCCGGCCCTGGACGCGGCGCCATTGACTAGGTCGTGGCACAACTGGGTGCTGGACCAAATGGTCGAGCGCCTGATCGACGATGCCAGGTTCCTGACCGAAGCCACCCAGCCTGGCGCTACGCTTGCGAGCTATCCATTGCATGATTTTTCCACGCTCATGCAGAGCCACTTGATGCTCGGTGCCGGGGTCGGCATTGCAGCCGGCGAGGAAGATGAAGGTCGCAGCCCGTCCGACAGCGTCGAGTCCTTGCGCTGGGTCCGCCTGCCGGACGGCAGCCTCGAACGCTGGCGCATCGACCTTAGCCGCTACCGCTTTGCTGACGATGTCGATGCCGGCCAACCCGATGTGCAGGGCATCTACCAGGTCAAGGGCCGCCCGGCCATCCGCATCAACCAGCACGTCTACCCGATTGTCCGGGATGCGGCGCTGGGCAAATGGCGGCTCGACAGCGCGACGGCCGATGGCGTCTACCAGCCGATTCTCGAACACAACCAGCGCGGCGCCTGGCACCACAGCCTGGAGCAGCCGCAGTACTGGAGCCGGCTGTCGCTGCTGCGACGCCTGGGGCCCATGGTCGAAGGCTTCAGCGATCAACAGCTGCTGGATTTCGCCTGTATCAGCAACACCAGCAATGCCCAGCTGCGACGCGTCTACAGTTGTGACGAGCCTGCGCCGGCCATGCTGCGCGACACGCTCCTGCGCGCGCGCCTGCATGCCGCCGTCAGCCGGGACATGCAGCGGATCGCTGCGGGACAAACGCTGCCCGACGAAGCCCATATCCCCCAACTGCTCACCTTCCGCCAGTTGGTAGACATTCGTCTGGGCCGCCACCCCGGCGGCAATCGTCCGCGGCGCAGCCCGGGCGACTCGCCGCCCCCGGGCCAGTGCCCGGCTGACCAGGCCTGCGACGCGCCGCCTGCGGATCTGTTCGCGGACTGGTTCAGTCGCCTGCACGCGGCCATTTTCAACTATCGCTATGAACTGGCCCACATCCACCCGGATGTGGCGGTGCTCGAACTAGAGCGCCGCTTCCCCAGGATGCCCAGGCCTCTCGCCCAGCTGTTGCTCGATCGTGTCAGGCCGAACCTGGTCGCAGAACTGCAACTGCGCAATCATGCGGTTCCGCGTAGCCTGACCCAGGCCATCGACCAGGTGCAGGACGACTTGCCCCAGACCCGGGCACTGGAAGGCTTCATCTACCCGACCCTGGCCAATCACGACACCTTCAGACTGGCGATCGGCCTGCTGGAGTTCCTGCCCGGCTGGCCGAGCGGTACCGCCCTGGTCCTGCGGGCCGGGCACCTGGGTGAGGTATTGGCCTCGGTCGGCAGGACCGACGTGGAGTCCAACAGCCTGTACCATGACGAAGATGAAGGCTGGTTCGCCACCAGAGCCGACCATATCCCCATTGGGCTGGACAACACCGACCTGGGTTTCTACCGCAGCCTGCTGTACGCCCTGGGAGAGCCGGTCTGCCGCAGTCTGGGGCTGGGGCCCAATGAACCCGAACGCCTGCATCAACAGCTTACCCAGCTTGCCATGGAGCGACCGATACGCGCCCGCTTGCTGCTGGGCCTGCCGGTGCACAATCCCTGGCTCGCCCCGCCAGCGCTCGATCCCTGGCAGCGCAACGATCCCCTGGGCGCAGGGCCTGGCCTGTTCGAACGCGAACCGGCCGCTACTCGCCTGCAGGCCCTGCACAGTAACCTGGGCATCCTGCGCCTGGATGGCACCTTTATTACCTGGCTGCTGCACGACCTGCTCAGGCGTGAAGAGCCCATCCTGCCCTGGGTCCAGGCGCGGGAACGCGAACATGCACAGCTGCAGGGCCTGCAGGCCTGGGTGGACAGCAGCCCCAACGAAGCGATCCGGGAGGCACGTGACGATGCGGTGCTGCGCGTGCGCTATGCCTGGGAGTCGCAATTCAACCTGATCACGGTGACGCTGGACCTGCGCAACCCGGACCTGGACAGGCTACCGCCCATCCCGGTACCCCTGCCTGCCGTCGAGGCGTTGTCGATCACCGACCTGCCCATCCACGAAATCAGCGAGGACTTCATCCGGCAAATGCCCAACCTGCATCGCGTCAGCATCCATGGAGCACCACTGACTACATTGCCGCAGGCTCTGGGCGACCTGCAGTTCCTGCAGAACCTCGACCTGTCGCGCACTCGGGTCGCGCCTTCGGCCTTGCGGATGCTGGGCCGGGCGACGCGCCTGCAGTACCTTCACCTCAACGACATGACCCTCGACGGCATGCACTGGACCGTAGCCGACATGCACGCCGTCACCGCCAGCCCAGTGTTTTCGGCACTGATCATGGAACGCTCCCAGGTCAGCTTCGAAGCGGGTGTCGTCGACATGCTCAGCCGTGCACCCGGCCTGGAGATCCTGCACCTGACCGATAACGACCTGCAACTGACGCCCGATGACGTCGCGTCCCTGGGCCGACTGAGTGCACTGCGGGTGCTGGACCTGTCCGGGAACCATCTGCTGGCCAGCCCGGACTTCAGGCAGATGCCACACCTGGAAGAAATCGACCTGCGCAATACCGGCTTGTCCCAATGGCCCATCGGCCTCGACCAGCTGCACCGTCTGGCGTCGGTGAACCTGCGCGGCCTGTACTTCAGCAGCGTGCCGCCGGGCGCAGGCAGCAACGCCGCCCTGATCATCAGCCTGGAGGCTGTGCCCGAAGCGGACCAGGCACGCTTCGCCCAGGAGCTGGAGACCGCGGGCGGGGAGTTCTTGCCCAGCGACCACTCCAGCGAACTCAACAGCGGTTCCGATGCCGATCTGCTCGACTCGGGGCATCACCTTCGCCCCCTGACGACACAACTGTTCACCGGCATGCCGGAGAGCGAGCGGCAGCAAGCCGACAGCTTGTCCGAACTACCTGCTGCCGAGAACTTCTTCGCTGTCCTGCGGCGCATCCACGGCCGCTACCGTACAAGGCTGGATGACATCCAGACCCTCATTCGCGCCGCGTTCCGCGACAACACCCGTATCGCCCTGTTCCAGATCGTCGACGAGGTAACCTGTGTCGACCGCGATGCCCTGATGTTCTCGCAGATGCTGCACCTGGCCGAGGCGGACCGACTGATGTCCGCAACCCCGGAGGATGCCGTGCACACCGAGATGCTCGGTCTGGCCCTCAGCCAGTGGCGCTGGATGCGCCTGCAGGAGCATGTCGCCGGCAACATGACCACCTGGCACAACCAGGGGCACGACGTCCGCGATCCGGTGGAGGTGCAGCTGTACTTTCTCCGCCACCTGGCAGCGCGCCTGGGCATCAGGCACGCCCCCACCGACCAGGCCTTCAGTGTCTATACCCGCTGGGTCACCGACGCCATGCTCGACCAGGCGGCCACGGCCGTGCAGAGCACCCAGGCGAGCCTGTTCCCTGGCTACCTGGTCAGCGAAGTGTTCTGGCAACGCTACCTGAGATTCGCCTATGCCCGGGTGATGGCCGACATCGACACCTGGCGAGGTCAGCAGGGAGGCTACCTGGACAGCCTGGCCGAGGGCGAAGAACTGCCCGCCGAGCTCTCCGAGTTCGAACGCCAGCAATTGCACAAGGTGCTGGCGGTGGTACTGGGCGTACCGCTTTCAGAGGTGAGCAGCGTCGGCCTGTCGCTGAACTCGGATCAATACGCCAGGGCCTACAAGGAGCTGGAGGTGCTGGTCAAGAAAGCCTGGCTCGACTTGAGCATGCCGTTGCTGGAGGCTTACCTGCGTAGGGAGAGCGAACCGCAAGCCGGCCCTTCCTCGCGCAGTTGACCACCGTCATCGCGGGGCAAGCCCGCTCCCACAGCATCTGTAGGAGCGGGCTTGCCCCGCGATGAGGCCTCAAGCCTGGCATCCCTCGACAATGATCACCTCAGCCTGCGCCACCCCCTGACGAAACCGGCACGCCGCCTGATACTGCTCCGACCGATAACAGGCCACAGCCTGCTCGTAGGACTCGAACTCGATCACCACGCTACGCTGCGGCGTCGCCCTGCCCTCCATCGCCTCGCTGCGCCCGCCACGGGCCAGCAGCTTGCCGCCGAACGCGGCAAACGCCGCCGGCGCCCGCTGGGTGTACTGCTGATACTGCTCCGGGTCGCTGACGTCGACATGGGCAATCCAGTAAGCCTTCATTGCACGCTCCCGCTTCAAGTTGTTTGGTATTATGGTATACCATAAAAATCTCTACCTGACAGCGAGTACGCAGCAATGGCTTTCAACAGCATCGAAGAGATCCTCGAAGACTACCGCCAGGGCAAGATGGTGCTGCTGGTGGACGACGAGGACCGGGAAAACGAAGGTGACCTGCTGATCGCCGCCGAACGCTGCGACGCCCAGGCCATCAGCTTCATGGCCCGCGAAGCGCGCGGGTTGATCTGCCTGACCCTGAGCGACGAGCACTGTCAGCGCCTGGGCCTGGAGCAGATGGTGCCGAGCAACGGCAGCGCCTTCAGTACCGCTTTCACCGTGTCGATCGAAGCCGCCAGGGGCGTCACCACCGGCATTTCCGCCGCCGACCGCGCCCGCACCGTGGCCGCCGCCGTGGCCCCCGACGCCCGGGCCGAAGACCTGGTACAGCCGGGGCATATCTTTCCCCTGCGCGCCCGCGAGGGCGGCGTGCTGACCCGCGCCGGGCACACCGAAGCCGGTTGCGACCTGGCGCGCCTGGCCGGCTTCAGCCCGGCCTCGGTGATCGTCGAGGTGCTCAACGACGATGGCACCATGGCCCGCCGCCCGGACCTGGAAATCTTCGCCGCCCGCCATGGCATCAAGATCGGCACCATCGCCGACCTGATCCACTACCGCCTGAGCACCGAGCAGACGGTCAAGCGCATCGGCGAGCGTGACCTGCCGACGGTGCATGGCACCTTCCGCCTGGTGACTTACGAGGACCGTATCGAAGGCGGTGTGCACATGGCCATGGTCATGGGCAATATCCGCCGCGAGCAGCCGACCCTGGTGCGCGTGCATGTGATCGATCCTTTGCGCGACCTGGTCGGTGCCGAATATGCCGGCCCCGCCAACTGGACCTTGTGGGCGGCCTTGCAGAAGGTCGCTGCCGAAGGCTGCGGGGTAGTGGTGATCCTGGCCAACCACGAGTCCTCCCAAGCCCTGCTCGAACGCGTGCCGCAGCTGACCCAGCTGCCGCGGCCCTACCAGCGCGGTCAGTCGCGCACCTATTCGGAAGTGGGCACTGGCGCGCAGATCCTCCAGGACCTGGGCGTGGGCAAGTTGCGTCACCTGGGGCCGCCGCTGAAGTACGCGGGCCTGACCGGGTATGACCTGGAAGTGGTGCAATGTGTGCCCTATACCGGCGTGTAGGCACGGGCGATCTGTGGGGGACTGGTGATCTGTGGGAGCGGGCTTGCCCCGCGATTGCACGGGGCCCGTCGCATCGCATCGCGGGGCAAGCCCGCTCCCACCCCGCCCCGCCGCACCTATTCTTGGGCCTTGGGGAAATTGCGGCAACTCTTGCGCTCGGCCAGCTCCCGGTCACTGGGACGCTGGTCGACGAACACCGCATGGCCGTCCTTGTAGATCTCCAGGTACCCCCAATGCAGATCCTCCTCCCGCTGGCCGGGCTTGGGCGGCTCGCGCCACCAGGGTTCTCGACTGATCAGCTCCATGACCGGGCTCCGCTCGGAAAGATTACTTCACTATAGACACTGGCCGGCGAAGGCTCTGGCCCGCACCTGCCTGCCCGAACGCCAGTGCCGGGTGATAGCCGGTAGCCTCCAGATGCTTGCCAAAAGTTTGGAATACCATAATATGATATCCCGTAGACCGAAAAACCTGCTGAACGGCTCCTGACAGGTCCGCCAGCCACAACCACGCTTGAACTGATGCTCCCCATTACAAGGCGGGCAACGACAGCCCGCCGATAAACACAAGAAACGAGGGCGTACCTATGCTGTTCACCAAACGCGCAAGTGCAGTGCTGGCCGCCAGCCTGCTGACTTTGACCTGCCAGGTCGGCCTTGCCGCCGACAGCCTGAGCTTCGTCAGCTGGGGTGGCACCACCCAGGATGCGCAGAAGCAGGCCTGGGCCGAACCCTTCAGTGACGCCAGCAAGATCAAGGTGGTCCAGGACGGCCCCACCGACTACGGCAAGCTCAAGGCCATGGTCGAAAGCGGCAACGTGCAGTGGGATGTGGTCGACGTCGAGGCCGACTTCGCCCTGCGCGCCGCCGCCGAAGGCCTGCTCGAGCCCCTGGACTTCACCACCATCAAGCGTGAGCGCATCGACCCGCGTTTCGTCTCCGACCACGGCGTGGGCTCGTTCTTCTTCTCCTTCGTGCTCGGTTTCAACGAAGGCAAGCTCGGCGCAAACAAGCCCCAGGACTGGAGCGCGCTGTTCGACACCAAGACCTACCCGGGCAAGCGTGCCCTGTACAAATGGCCAAGCCCCGGCGTGCTGGAACTGGCCCTGCTGGCCGACGGCGTGCCCGCCGACAAGCTCTACCCGCTGGACCTGGACCGCGCCTTCAAGAAACTCGACACCATCAAGAAAGACATCGTCTGGTGGGGCGGCGGCGCGCAGTCCCAGCAACTGCTGGCCTCCGGTGAGGCGAGCATGGGGCAGTTCTGGAACGGCCGGGTCTACGCCCTGCAGCAGGACGGCGCCCCCGTCGGTGTGAGCTGGAAGCAGAACCTGGTCATGGCCGATTTCCTCGTCGTGCCCAAGGGCGCCAAGAACAAGGACGCGGCCATGAAGTTCCTGGCCGAAGCCAGCAGCGCCAAGGGCCAGGCCGAGTTCGCCAACCTCACCGCCTATGCCCCGGTCAACCTCGACAGCATCGGCCAGCTCAAGGCCGACCTCGCGCCGAACCTGCCGACCGCCTACGCTCAGGATCAGGTCACCCTGGACTTTGCCTACTGGGCCAAGAACGGCCCGGCCATCGCCACCCGCTGGAATGAGTGGCTGGTCAAATGAAAGTCGCGATCAATGCCCTGCAAACCCCGTCCGGCACCCCGGGTGCCGGCACCAAGGGAGCCGCGATGAAGCAGACACCGCCCCTGCGCCTGCGCTGGCGCGGCAGCCGCAACCTGCTGCCGGCCCTGTTGTTCCTCGGCCTGTTTTTCTTCGCCCCGCTGATCGGCCTGCTGTTGCGCGGGGTGTTGGAGCCGGTGCCGGGCCTGGGCAATTACGAGCAGCTGTTCGCCAACTCGGCCTATGCCCGGGTGCTGTTCAACACCTTCTCGGTGGCGGGCCTTGTGACCCTGATCAGCGTGCTGCTGGGCTTTCCGCTGGCCTGGGCGATCACCCTGGTGCCACGCGGCTGGGGCCGCTGGCTGCTGAACATCGTGCTGCTGTCGATGTGGACCAGCCTGCTGGCGCGTACCTACTCCTGGCTGGTACTGCTGCAAGCCTCGGGGGTGATCAACAAGGCACTGATGGCCATGGGGATCATCGATGCGCCACTGGAGATGGTGCACAACCTCACCGGTGTGGTGATCGGCATGAGCTACATCATGATCCCGTTCATCGTCCTGCCGCTGCAGGCGACCATGCAGGCCATCGACCCGATGGTGCTGCAGGCCGGCTCCATCTGCGGCGCCAGCCCCTGGACCAACTTTTTCAAGGTGTTCCTGCCGCTGTGCCGCTCGGGACTGTTCTCCGGCGCCTTGATGGTGTTCGTCATGTCCCTGGGCTACTACGTGACCCCGGCCCTGCTCGGTGGCGCACAGAACATGATGCTGCCTGAATTCATCGTCCAGCAGGTGCAGTCGTTCCTCAACTGGGGCCTGGCCAGTGCCGCCGCCGCGTTGCTGATCGCCATCACCCTGGTGCTGTTCTACTTCTACCTGAAGCTGCAACCGGAATCGCCGGTCGGCAGCAGCAACGCGAGGTAAGCCAAGATGCTCCTGACGCCCAACGCCATGGGCCGGCGCCTGCGCTACGGCCTGTTCGCCACCACCGGCCTGATCGCGCTGTTCCTGCTGCTGCCGATCGTGTTCATCGTGCTGTTGTCGTTCGGCTCCTCGCAGTGGCTGGTGTTCCCGCCACCGGGCTGGACGCTGAAGTGGTACGCGCAGTTCTTCTCCAACGCCGAATGGATGGACGCGGCCCTGGCCAGCCTCAAGGTGGCGGTGCTGACCACTCTCTGCGCCGTGGCCCTGGGCCTGCCCACCGCCTTTGCCCTGGTGCGCGGGCGCTTTCCCGGCCGGGAGATGCTCTACGGCCTGTTCACCCTGCCGATGATCGTGCCGCTGGTGATCATCGCCGTGGCGGTGTACGCGCTGTTCCTCAAGCTCGGCTACACCGGCACGCTGTTTTCCTTCGTGGTCAGCCATGTGATCGTCGCCCTGCCCTTCACCATCATCTCGATCATCAACTCGCTCAAGCTGTTCGACCAGTCGATCGAGGATGCCGCGGTGATCTGTGGCGCCTCGCGCCTGCAGGCCATCGTCAAGGTGACCTTTCCGGCGATCCGCCCGGGGATGATCGCCGGCGCCCTGTTCGCCTTCCTGGTGTCCTGGGACGAGGTGGTGCTGAGCGTGATGATGGCCAGCCCGACCCTGCAGACCCTGCCGGTAAAAATGTGGACCACCCTGCGCCAGGACCTGACCCCGGTGATCGCCGTCGCCTCGACGCTGCTGATCGGGTTGTCGCTGCTGGTCATGGTCATCGCCGCCGCCCTGCGCCGGCGCAACGAAGTCAGCGCTTGAGCGCCTGGAGAACAACAAGATGAGTGCAGTCCTCGACACCCCGCGGCACGCCCAGACCCTGGTCAGCCTGCGCAACCTGAACAAGCACTACGGCGATTTCGCCGCCGTGGACGACATCAACCTGGACATCCAGGACGGCGAATTCCTGACCTTCCTCGGCTCCAGCGGCTCGGGCAAGAGCACCACCCTGTCGATGCTCGCCGGTTTCGAGACCCCCAGCAGCGGCGAGATCCTGGTCAGTGGCCAGTCGCTGGTCAACGTGCCGCCGCACAAGCGCGACATCGGCATGGTGTTCCAGCGCTACTCGCTGTTCCCGCACCTGTCGGTGCGCGACAACATCGCCTTTCCCCTAGCCATCCGCAAGCGCAGCGCCGCCGAGCGTGACAAGCAAGTGGACGCCATGCTCAAGCTGGTGCAGCTGGACAGCTTCGCCCACCGCCGCCCGGCGCAACTCTCCGGCGGCCAGCAACAGCGCGTGGCCATCGCCCGGGCACTGGTGTACGAGCCACGCATCCTGCTGATGGACGAGCCGCTTGGCGCGCTGGACAAGAAACTACGCGAAGACCTGCAGGACGAACTGCGCCAGCTGCACCGGCGCCTGGGCATCACCATCGTCTACGTCACCCACGACCAGGAAGAGGCCATGCGCCTGTCCCAGCGCATCGCCATCTTCAGCCACGGCAAGATCGTCGGCCTGGGCACCGGCTACGACCTCTACCAAAACCCGCCGAATGCCTTCGTCGCCTCGTTCCTGGGCAACTCCAACTTCCTGCGCGTCAAGGCCCACGGCAACGGCGCGGCCAGCTTCGAAGGCCAGCCACTGGCCATGCGCCTGACCCCGGGGCTGAGCGAGGGGCAGGATGCGCTGCTGATGGTGCGTCCGGAAAAAGCCGTGGCCCTGAGCGCCGAACAGGCCATCCAGCAGCCCCTGCCAGCGGGCTGGAACCAGGTGTCTGCGCGGGTTGGCGAGGTGCTGTTCCTGGGCGAGAGCCAGACCTGCAGCGTGGTGACCACCGGTGGCACGGCCATGACGGTCAAGGCCCTGTCGGCGGCGGGCATGCCGATGCAGCCGGGCGACAGCGTCAAGGTCCGCTGGGCGGTGGCCGATGCCTGCGTGTATACCCAGTGGGCGGAGAGCGACCTGAACAAGGCTGCTGGCGCGCACTGACGCCTGCACCCTGTGGGAGTCGTCGCACCGCCGCTCCCACAGAAAGGTCAAGCCGGTCGCGACATCACCAGCAACCGCAGCGCCAGCAAGGCCAGCACACTGGCCAGCAAGCGCGGCTGCAAGCGTGCCATGCGTCCTTGTGCAGCAAAGCGTCGGCTGATCAATCCGGCAAAACAGCCCAGTAGCACATGAAACACCAGGGCGATAGCACTCAGCAGCAACCCCAGCAGCAACAATTGCCCGGCGACATCCTTGCCCGGCACCACGAACTGCGGCAAGAACACGATGAAGAACAACAGCGCCTTGGGATTGAGCAGACTGTTCAAGGTCGCGGCGACGAACACTGACGTCGATGACGTCCCGGATGCCCCCTGAGCCCTGCCCGGGCTACGCGGTTGCAACAACTTGAAGGCCATCCACAACAGATAGATCGCACCGCAATAGCGGATGATGTCGAAGGATGGTGGCCAGGCGGCAATCAGTGTGGTGACACCGGTGGCGGTCAACGCCGTCAGGACCAGGTCGGCCAGGCTGATGCCCAGTGCCGCCGCCAGCCCGCCGCGCCAGCCCATGGACACGCCATGGCTGATGACGAAGGCCATGTTCGGCCCGGGTGAGAGCAGTAACAGGGTCACCGCACCGGAAAAGATCATCAGGGTATGCAGGTCGAGCATCGCAAGGCCTCCTGGCAGAGCTTCAAGGGTAGCGCCCTGGTCCATCGGGCGAGCGCTACAGTACGGTGAATTGTTGGCGCAACAGTTGGTTGTCGGCATGCACGTGTGGGAGCTGGCGAAGCCTGCTCCCACAGTCGGTAGGGTATCTGTGGGAGCTGCCGCCAGGCTGCGATCGGCCGTGAAACGGCCGCAAAACCTGTCGACGCGATTCCTTCAGACCCACCGAGCTGAACCGATTGCGACTGCTGCGCAGCCGATCGCAGGCTGCGCCAGCTCCCACAAAGACAGTTGCTCCCACAAGGACCGATGCAAGCAGAACCATTGTGGAGCGAGCACTGCTGACACAAACTGCGTGCGGTAATCGAACACAAGCGGATTTACGCCCTCAAGTCCGTCTGCGGCAACTCCGATAGCAGACCACCCACCGCCGATCCTTCGGCGCACGGTGGCGCTAATAACAACTCAAGGAGTACCGCCTGCATGTTCGCCGACCTGAAAATCCGCACCGGGATGTTCTGGGTGCTGTCGCTGTTCAGCCTGACCCTGTTGTTCTCCACCGTCAGCGCCTGGCGCGCGGCGGTGGGCAGCGATGGGCAGATCACCGAACTGGACCAGACCGCGCACCAGTCGGACCGGCTGAACAACGCCCTGCTGATGGCGATCCGCGCCAGCGCCAACGTCTCCTCCGGCTTCGTGGAACAGAGCGGCGGCCACCAGGACAGCACCGACAAACGCCTGGCGCTGTCCGAGCAACTGATCGGCAACAGCCGAACACTGTTCGACGAACTGGTCGCCCATGCCCAGGACCCGGCGCTCAAGGTGCTGGCCGTGGACCTGCAAGGCACCTTCGCCAGCTACGCCGATGCCGTAGCAGGCCAGCGCGAAGCGACCCGGGGCAACGACCTGCAGCGCTTCTTCATCGCCAACACCGAGGCCGGCAAGGCCATGGCCCGCATGCAGGCGCTGCGCCAGCAACTGGTGGCGGCGCTGAGCGAGCGCAGCCAGCAGATCATGCTCGAATCCGACCGCCGCCTGAGCCAGGCCCAGGTGCTCAGCGCCGTACTGGGCGTGGTCACCCTGCTGCTGGCCGTGCTGTGCTGGAGCTTTATCGCCCAGCGCGTGCTGCGCCCGTTGCGCGAGGCCGGCCAGCACTTCCAGCGCATCGCCGGGGGCGATCTCAGCGTGCCGGTAACGGTACGCAGCAGCAACGAGATCGGCCAGCTGTTCAGCGAGCTGCAACGCATGCAGCACAGCCAGCGCGACACCCTGGGGCAGATCAGCGGCTGTGCCCGTCAACTGGCCCGCGCCGCCGAAGCCCTCGATGATGTCACCGAACAAAGCGCCAACGGCCTGCGCCAGCAGGACCAGGAACTGGAACAGGCAGCCACCGCCGTCACCGAAATGACCACTGCCGTGGAAGATGTGGCGCGCAATGCGGTGTCCACCTCACAAGCGGCCACCGCCTCCAACCGCCTGGCCGAGCAGAGCCGCCTGCAGGTGGGCGAGAACCTCGACGGCACCCGGGCGATGACCCGCGAAGTGCAGACCAGCAGTGAGCACCTGCAACAACTGGCCGGCCAGGTTCGCGACATCGGCCAGGTACTGGAAGTGATTCGCTCGGTGTCGGAACAGACCAACCTGCTGGCCCTCAACGCCGCCATCGAGGCGGCCCGTGCCGGCGAGGCCGGTCGCGGCTTTGCCGTGGTGGCCGATGAAGTGCGCACCCTGGCCTACCGCACCCAGCAATCGACCCGGGAAATCGAGCAAATGATCAATGGCGTGCAACTCGGCACCGAAGCCGCGGTGGCCTCGATGCAGGCCAGCACCCAGCGCGCCCGTTCGGCCCTGGACATCACCCAGGCCTCGGGGCAAGTGCTTGAAGGCATCTACACCGCCATCGGCGAAATCAACGAACGCAACCTGGTGATCGCCAGCGCCGCCGAGCAGCAGGCCCAGGTGGCACGGGAAGTGGATCGCAACCTGCTCAACATCCGCGAGCTCTCCACCCGCTCGGCGGCCGGCGCGCAACAGACCCGCCAGGCCAGCCAGGCGTTGTCGGGGTTGGCCGGGGAGCTGACGGCGCTGGTGGCGCGGTTCAGGGTCTGAGGTGGGAGCGGGCTTGCCCCGCGAAAGCCCCACCGGCACTGTCGCGCCATCCACCACCGTGCTTTTTCGTTTCTGCGTCACTTTTGCATGACTGTGCGACAGGTCACATTCCAGGTCTCCACGCGCGCTTGCACGGGGTGTTAGTTTGCACGACGGCTTGCCGATCGAGGCAGCCACCGCCTACCCACCCCCTGCAAAGGAATGCCTCCAGCAATGGACTTCTCACTCAAGCACCTGGCCACCACCCTGATGCTGGCCAGTCTCACTGCCTTCACCTGCCAGGCCCAGGCCAACATCACCCCGCAACAGAGCGCGGCGATCCTGAAAACCTTCGGCAACGCCCAGGTGAAGGACTTCAGGCAGTTCCTCGGTGCGCTGGCCGAGAGCGACCTGGGCAAAGCCGACAAGCTCGACGCGACCATCACCGCCTTCCTTGCCAACAAGCCCCTGTCGGCGCAGCAGCAAAACGAAATCCATCGCCTGCTCGGTCTCTACGCGCGGATGAAATATGGTGCTGCCGCCACCGAAACCCTGCGCGAGCTGGTGGCCATCCCGACCTTCCGCGTCGAGGGTGTCGACCAGCACGAGAACCCCGAGTTCATCAAGATTGCCGACAAGATCAAAGGCCTGGCCCAGGCCTTCAACCTGAATTTCCGCAACGTCGACAACCGCATCTACGAGATCTCGCTCCAGGGGAAAAGCGATGAAGTGGTGGGCATCCACGCCCATGCCGACGTGGTCCCAGTCACCCCGGAAAACTGGGTGCTGCAGGACGGTACCCGACTCGATCCGTTCAAGCTCACCCTGATCGGCGATCGCATGTACGGTCGCGGTGCCGAGGATGACAAGAACGGCATCGTGGTCGCGCTCTACGCCATGAAGATCATCAAGGAAGAAAACCTGCCACTGGCGAGAAACTTCAAGCTGCTGGTCGACACCACCGAAGAAACCACCGGCGACGCCATCCCGTACTACTTCGAACACAACCCCATCCCCAACTACAACCTGGCGCTGGATGGCGGCTACCCGGTGGTGATCGCCGAGAAAGGCTACGGCACCGTCATGGCCAGCTTCCCGCGCCGCCAGGCCGAAGGCAAAGGCGCGGAAATCACCGCAATGACCGGTGGCCTGGCGACCAACCAGATCCCCTCGACCTCGGTCGCCACCTTTGTCACCGACACGCCCGCCGAGCTTGCCGCCAGCCTGCAGCAGGCAGGCGATGCCTATGCCAAGGGCAACGGCGGCAACTTCGGTGTCAACGCCAAGGTGGTCGGCAAGGATGTGCAACTGACCGTCACCGGGGTATCGGCCCACTCCTCCGAACCAGAATCCGGCGTCAACCCGGTGGCGCGGATGCTGGAGCTGATCAACAGCCTGGACGGCAAGGTCGCGCTCAAGCACAACGCGATCACCGACGCCGCCCGCTACGGGGCCGACAACTGGGGCCTGGACTACCTGGGTGGCAAACTGGGCGTCGGTTTTGCCGATGACTTCATGGGCCCGTTGACCACCTCGCCGACTTACGTGGGCATGGACGACAAGGCCTTCAAACTGGCGGTCAACCTGCGCGTGCCGGTGGGCAAGTCGCCTGAGGTGCTGAAGAAGGAAATCGGCGACAAGCTTGCGGCCTGGAGCAAGCAGTCCGCGATCAACGTCGCCCTGGACACCTCGATCGCCGAACCGATGTACCGCAACCCCGAGGGTGAATGGGTCAAGGCCTTGCTGGCGGTCGCCAGTGAGAACCTGGGCATGGCGCACAAGTTCGGCACCTCCGCCGGCGCCACCTCGGTGCATGAACTGCCCAATGGCGTGCAGTTCGGCCTGGCCATGCCCGACGTCAAATACACCGGCCACAACGACAACGAGTTCAAGACCGTCGAGCAGTTCATGCTCGACCTGCAGATCGTCACGGAGATGATGGGCCGGATCGGGCAGATGCCGAAACTGTAAAAAGCAGATTGCCCACTGAGCCTCATCGCCGGTATTGCCGGCGATGAGGCCAGCGGCCCCTACACATCCACCAGCACTTCGAACCCGCCAAAGATCAGCCGCTGCCCGTCGAAGGGCATGGGATTCTTGTCCGGCTGCAGGCGCGAGTCCTCCATCACCTTCTGCATCCCGGCATCGCGCACCTGCCGCGACGGCCAGACGATCCAGGAAAACACCACCGTCTCATCGTCCTTGCACTTCACCGCCATCGGAAACGACGTCACCTTGCCCTCGGGCACATCGTCGCCCCAGCACTCCCTGATCTGCAGCGCCCCGGCCTCCTTGAACACCAGCGCCGCCTCCTCGGCATGGCGTTTGAAGGCCTCGCGGTTGGCGGTGGGTACGGCAATGACAAATCCATCGACATAAGCCATGACACTTACTCCTGCACGTGGGGTTGATCTGTGCAGTAGTCGAATGGGCGCATAGGTAATCGACAACCCAGGGCAAAGGCCGACAAGCGGTCACCCCATCCTGGTTTGACCGCCTGTAGGAGCGGGCTTGCCCCGCGATTGCCTGCTGCCATTCACATCGCTTCGCGGGGCAAGCCCGCTCCTACGGTGTGCGGTGCAGGAAGTAGGCAACCAGCGCATTGGCATGCCCATGCCCCATCCCATGCTCGGCCTTGAGCCAGGCCACCATCTCCATATGCTTCTTGCCACTCAGCGATTCGAGCAGCGTCAGCCAGTGGCTGATGGGTTGCCCGTATTTCTTTTCAATCGAGGGGAAATACGACGCGGGCCCTTTGACTTTCGGATCTTCGCTCATGATGCAAATTCCTTTTCTGCCGGGGTATCGACGAATCGAAAGCAGTATAGGCAAGCTGCTAGGATGCACGCTCGCTTGAGCACTCAAGGAAGGGAGATCGCGCGTAATGGACCACTACAACCTGGCATTGATCATCGGTGCCGTACTCAGCCTGCTGGCTGCCGCCCTGCACATCGGCGCGATCATAGCCGGGCCTGCCGGCTACCGGCTGTTCGGTGCGGGCGAGCGCTTCGTCCGCGCCGCCGAGGCGGGAAAGACCTTTCCGGCCATCATCACCCTTGGCATCGCGCTGGTGCTGGTGATCTGGGCCGCCTATGCCCTGTCCGGGGCATTGGTGATCGGTCCGCTACCACTGCTGCGCCCGGCGCTCATCGTGATCACACTGATCTACCTGCTGCGCGGGGTGGTCGGGCCGTTCTTTCTCATCAACACCGGCAGGAGCACGCGCTTCATCGTGATCAGTTCGCTGGTGTGCACCGGCTTCGGTGTTGTCCATGGCCTGGGGCTGCTGCAGATGTGGGAGCGGCTTGCCTAGCGCCCCAGGCTCGGCCGACGCCGGTGTCGCTGTCCGGCACCTTGTACCTGGCGATCAGCGACGTCGATCACTACTTCGAACGGGTTGGCATTTACCCAGTGTGCAACGGCCCGCAGGCAGGATGCCTAACCCTGAGCGAACTCGACACCCTCGCTTGCTTGCGCGTGGATCGGTACGCCAAAGCTTCTGATACTCGGCAAGGTGGCATTGTGGTGAGCGATAATGTGCGCCGCATCGGCATGGGCTTTGTCCTGGGTCGTGTGGGCATCACTGACCAAGGTCACCTCATAGCCCAAGGCCGCGGCACGCCGGACTGTGGTATCGATGCAGAATTCGCTGGCATACCCGCAGACCACCAGATGGGACGCTCCACACTTCGCCAACACCGCTTCGAGGTCTGTTCTCAGGAAGGAATCGGGCGTGGTTTTACGGACGAGTTGATCGGTGTCGCAGGTGACGAGACCAGCGTCCAGCGCCCACTCCGCGCTGCCATGCCTGAAATACTCGCCGCCCGTTGCCTCGTGCTGAACAAAAATGACCGGCGCTCCCTGCAACCTGGCCCGCCTGGTCAAGCCGTTGATGCGATGTATCACGCTTTCAGCTGACGCCGGGGCCGGAGAAGACCTGAACAGCCCGTGTTGTACGTCGATGACGATTAACGCTTTCATTGATTTCAGTTCCTTTGAAAATCGAATTGGCGATCTGAAGCAGCTGATGCCATTGAAGGACGCATAGCCCTATGGCGGTAGAGACTTTAACGTGGGGCAGGCAAAAAATCTGTCCTTTTTAGAAATAAGGAAATCGTCATGCACCCTGACAAGGCCTGCGCCGTAGTGCTTTCATCCACGCCGCACCAAAGGATCCTCTTGTTCCGTCACCCACTGGCAGGCGTGCAACTGGTCAAGGGCACCATCGAGCCAGGCGAAACACCTGGCCAGGCGGCCCTGCGGGAACTGGCGGAAGAGTCGGGTATCAACGCGGCCACGATCCGCGACGAACTGGGCTGTTGGGAGGCTGGCCATCAAGGCCAGGTCTGGTCGTTTCACCTGTGCCGGGTGAGTGAACCATTACCTGAGCGGTGGTCGCATCAGACGCTCGATGACCATGGTCACTGTTTCGAGTTTTTCTGGGCGGCGCTCGACCGGTTGCCCCATGCCGAATGCCACCCCGTTTTCCGTCGGGCGCTGGATTTTGTGAGTGCTTCCCTGCGAGCGCGTGGGCACTTGCCAGACACCCCGCACGCCCCGGTTGAAGACGCTACGCCCTAGCGACGATAGTAGCCGCGATCGTCGTAGTAACGGTGCTGCATGGCCCGGTCATGACGGCGTTCCCAATCACGCCGACGCTCCCAGTCACGACGGCGCTCGGCTTCCCGGCGGGCCTGCTCTCGGCGCCAGTTGTCGCGGCGCCATTGTTCGCGCCGCCAGTCGTCCCGGCGATCATCATAACGGTGGTCGTGCCAGTAGCGGTCGTCATGGGCCAGCAACGCTCCTGGCTGCTGGTCGGCCACGCTGGCCAGGGTTGGCCAGGGGTTTTCGGCAGCCCTGGCCGGCGCCTGGACGGCTGCGACTTGCGCGGCGGCCTCAGGTGCAGGAGCAGGATTGGAAGTCTTCATCTGTGTTGCTGATGCCGAGCCCACCGCGACGAACGCGAACAGGCCGAAGAGCACCCTCCGTGGGACATGGAATTTCATGAGCGAAGACAACCTCTGGCTGACATTTGGATGTGTGGCCATCGGTCTTCGGGAAACTATCGTGTCGCGTTTACCGGGCCGATGTGCCTATCCAAATAGACCGATAAATAGGGAAAAGTTCTAGGAGAGCTGCGCATAAATTTCCAACGGTTCCAACACCTGGCCCGGTGCGCGGTCAATCTGCAGGAGCGGGCTTGCCCCGCGATCCTGGTGGCAATTGCAGCAAACGCAGCTAGATTTCCTTTTCCACGCACCACCCCACGGAGCTACATCATTTATGGACAATAAACTGACGACCAAGACAGCGCTCATCACCGGGGCGGCCCAGGGCATTGGCGCCGCGATTGCACGGCGCTTCGTGCAAGAAGGCTGCTTTGTCTACCTCACCGACATCAATGACGACCTGGGCAGCGCAGTTGCACGCTCACTGGGTGATCGCGCCTGTTACCTGCGGCTCGATGTGCGCAGCGAAGAAGACTGGCAGCGCGTAACGATGCAGATCCTGAAGGCGCGCGACAGCCTTGACGTGCTGGTGAACAACGCCGGGATCACCGGATTCGAGCAGGGCGTCGTCCGGCATGATCCGGAACATGCTCGCCTGGAAGACTGGCGCGCTGTGCATCATACCAATCTCGACGGTGTGTTCCTCGGCTGCAAGTACGCCATTGGCGCCATGCGCCAGTCGGGGGCTGGCGCCATCATCAACATCTCCTCCCGCTCAGGCCTGGTCGGCATCCCGGGCGCGGCGGCGTACGCCTCATCCAAGGCCGCCGTTCGCAACCACACCAAGACCGTGGCGCTGTACTGCGCCGAGCAGGGGCTGAAGGTTCGCTGCAACTCGATTCATCCGGCCGCCATCCTCACGCCTATGTGGGAGCCCATGCTCGGCACCGATGCAGGTCGTGAAGCGCGAATGGCCGCCCTGGTCCGCGACACGCCGCTCAGGCGCTTCGGCATGCCCGAAGAAGTGGCGGCCATGGCGCTGTTTCTCGCCTCGGATGACGCGGCCTACGTTACCGGCAGTGAGTTCAACATTGACGGTGGCTTGCTGGCAGGTTCGGCCGCGACCCCCAAGGCAGCGGATGACAGCGCACGCTAGCGTGACGTCAGTTGCTCGACAACATACTGGCTGACGATCAGGTCCAGGTAGGCACCGCCGGCATTCTTGTAGACCGTCCGGTCCCCGGCCGAACGATGGAACGCCGGCATCCTGCACAGATCGAACAGATCGCCCTCTATGTCGCCCTCCCCGATCACGCCCGCTTGCAGGGGAGTCAGGATGTCCCCCGATTGGGCAGCATTCTGCCGGTCGTCGACGAAGATCCGGGCATCACGGTACACCGTGCAATCGGCCTCCTGCATGTCGGGCCGGTAGCCTCCCACCAGATCGACATGGGTACCGGGACGAACGCACTCGCCGCGGATCACAGGCGTTGATGTGCTGGTGGCGGCGGCAATGATGTCTGCCCGGGCGACTGCAGCATCGAGATCGTCGACCACCCGCACCCGGATGTTTCTCGCCGCAAGCGCCGAGCGCGCGCCTTCCAGCCGCGACGCCGTGCGATTCCACAACAAGACTTCACGGATCGATGGCCGGATGTGCAGGTAAGCGTCGGTCAAGGCCGCAGCAATGGGGCCTGCGCCCAGGACCAGCAGGACCTCACTGTTTTCGCGGCTCAATATCCGTGCCGCCAGGGCCGAGTCGGCTGCGGTCTTCCAGCGGGTGATTTCAGGCCCGTCCAGCATGGCGACCAGTCCCTTGGTGCGCTCGTCCATGACCAGGAACGCGGCCTGCTCCGTTGGCAGCGGAGGATCGGCAGCGCCATTGGCCGGATGGATCGAGGCGATTTTGACCCCGGCGCCCTTGCCCGGCAGGATGACGCCCCGGCTGAACAGCCCAAAGCTCGAATCGCCGATGAAGTAACCGTCGGCAATCGGCCGGGAGCCCGAATGCCCCCGGTGCAAGGCGTCAAGAACGCCGTGCCAGTCGAGTACCGAGCGGATTTGCTGCGCTGAAATGATCTGCATGGCTACCGTCCCTACTGTTTCGGCCAGATGTCCCCGAGGGTGTAACCCTCGGGAAAGGGATCGTCGTGATCCAGCACGATGGTGTGCAAGCCATGGATCCAGCTGGTGCCGGCCAGTGTCGGCACCACGGCGACGTGCTCGCCGATGCGCGTCGTTTCCTCCAGCCGGCCGGTAAAGACGGTGCCGAGGATGCCCTGATGACGGAAGTCCTGGTGCAGCGCCAGCTCGCCCTTGGCATGTAACACGGCCATCTTGGCGCACGTGCCGGTGCCGCAGGGGCAGCGGTCGATCGCCCCGGTCCAGGTGGCCGGATCGTCCCACGAGAGCGGGCCGGTGGGCATGGTGACGGCGTTCTTCCAGTCGGCCCGCGGGTCGTCCGTGGGGCCCGAGAGCTGGGAAATCGTGATCCCGACACCCGGATAGTCGGGATGCGCAACCGGCAACTGCTCGATGGCGGCCTGGCGGATCATGGCCGAGACCCGCGCAATCTCCTTGCCATGTTCGGGCTTGAGTTCAAGCCCCGGAAACTGGCGCACATCGGCAATGGCATAGAACATGCCGCCCCAGCCGACATCCACTCGTACCTTGCCCAGATGTGGTATATCGATGACGGCATCCAGATGCGCGGCAAAGGCCGGTACGTTCTTGAACTTCACGCGCTTGACCTTGCCACCCTGGCACTCGGCGGTGATGCGTATCAGCCCGGCCGGTGCCTCCAGCGTCAGTTCGGTCACCGGCTCGTGCATCGGCAGCATGCCCATTTCCAGTAGCACCGTTGCCACGGAGATGGTGTTGCCGCCCGACATCATCGGGTACTCGACCTGCTCCAGGATGATGAAGCCTGCATCCGCCTCTGGATGACAGGGCGGCACGACGATATTGCAGCAATGGGCCGGGTAGCCACGCGGCTCGCGCAGCAGTAGCTTGCGCAGCCCGTCGTCATTGGCTTGCAGCCATTTCATCTTGGCCTGGACGGTGTCACCGGGAATATGCGGGATACCGCCGGTCACGACGCGCATGGGGATACCCGAATGGGTTTCCACGGCCTGGATACTTCTCTTGAAACCCATGTGCTGAACTCCTCTTGCGTACCGCCGCCCCTTGCGACGCAAAGAGAAATCTATGCGTATTTCATCGATAACTTAAACGACATTTCCTCCGGCATTCCTTCAACTTTTGGTTGAAGATTGCGCGGCGAGCTCTTGCTTGATCCACTGGCAGAAGTGTTTGCACACGCTGGTATCCGCCCTGTCCTTGCGCACGGACAGGTAATGGCCGCGGTTTTTCATGACCGTCTTGTGCGGCAGCGGCCGCACCAGCTCGCCGCTGTCGACCAGGTGTCCGACCAGATGATGCCAACCCAAGGCCACCCCATGATGCGCCAAGGCCAACTGCACGATGCCTGCGTAATCATTGCTGGTGAACAGGTGCCGCGGGGTATCGGCGCGCCAATGGGTGTCCACGTCATGCAGCGCCAGCCAGACTTTCCAGTCGATATGCTCGGAAATCTGCGAGCGACCATAGGCGCTCAGGTCCAGCAGCGACCTGTCGAGCAGTTCTTCGGGGGCGTTGATCGGGCCGTGGCTGTTCAGATATCGGGGCGTGCAGACCGGATAGACTTCGTCGTCGAACAGGTGCTCGCTGTCGTATCCGCCGCGCAGGCTAGCCAGCTTGGCGATGTACACGTCAGGCTGCACGCCGGCTTCCATCGCGATGAAGTTCTGTGTGGCCAGCACGGTGAGTTCGATATCCGCAGCGTCCCGAAGGAACTCGGGCAGTCGTCTGTGCAACCAAAGCGCTGAAAACGCGGGCGAACAGCACACCGTCAAGGTCTGCCTGGCGGGCGTTCTCTTGCGCAGGCGTTCGGCGGCCTGATGAATATTGATCAGCGAAAGCTGGGTGGCATCCTTGAACATCTCGCCATCGGCCGTCAGCGTGACAGCCCTTCCCGAGCGGACAAACAGCGCCGTACCGAGGTAGTCCTCCAGTTCCCGCACCTGCTTGCTGACGGCTGCGGGGGTCACGTTCAGGGCATTGGCAGCGCCGGTAAAGCTGCTGAATTTCGCCGCCGCAAGAAAGGATTTAATGGCGCGCAGCGAAAGCGCGCCGACCAGGGTTTCGCTGATTTCGAATTGAGGCGCCATGGTGATTTCAACCGACCAGATAGGATCGGGATCGAGTCTGAAGCAAAGTCCTGCCTATGCGCTACAACAATACATACCACTCCGGGGCCGACAGGAAGCGCGTGAATGTGCATGACCCACAAACCCTGCGCAGGGTTTGCGGCCGCGCTTGCCCTGTTGGCCAGCACGGCCGTTGCCGAAGACCTCGAACCCAGGTCGTATGCCAATACGCCGGTCGGTATCAATTTCCTGCTGCTGGGCTACAGCGATATGGATGGCAGTGTCACCGCCAACCCCTCGGTTCCGCTGGAGGATGGCAAGATCAGGATCAAGGCTGCGGTGTTTGCCTTTGCCAGGTCCCTGGACGTATGGGGTCGATCGGGGAAGTTCGATATCGTCGTGCCCCGGGCGCATTTGAAGGGCTCTGCGCTGTTTGCCGGCGAACCCAGGGAGCGTGATGTCACCGGCCTGATCGATCCAAGGTTTCGTTTCTCGGTCAACCTCTATGGCGCGCCGGCGCTGTCCCTGGCCGAGTTCGCCGACTATCGCCAGGATGTGATCATCGGTGCCAGCCTGGCGATTACCGCGCCCCTTGGCCAATACGACCCCGGCAGGCTGGTCAACCTGGGCAACAACCGCTGGTCATTCAAACCTGAACTGGGGATCTCCAAGCGGCTGGGGCCGGTGACCCTGGAGCTGGCCGCCGCGACGACCTTCTACACCGACAACGATGACTACTTCGGTGGCCGCACGGCGTCCCAGGACCCGCTTCATCAGGTACAGGGGCATATCATCTATGCCTTCGGCAACGGCGTGTGGGTCTCACTGGATACGACGTACTTTGCCGGCGGCAGTACCTCGATCAATGGCGTCGGCAACCACGATTACCAGGAGACCACACGCTACGGGGGCACCCTCACCCTGCCGGTGAACCGCAACCATTCGCTCAAGCTGGCTGCGAGCAAGGGGGCGTACAGCCGCACTGGCAGCGAATACGATGGTTTTGCCATTGTCTGGCAGTACCGCTTCGGCGGTGGGCTTTGACTGGCAGCCGTCGTTCTCGGACCACCTCATCGCCAGGCAAACATCTTATTTTTTTGATGCTAGCTTCGAAACATATGAATTCTTGTTGATGTTTGTTCGCTCTAGACTGAGTCGGCTCGTAAAAAATGGGCACGTAACGTCGGTAAGCCTTTTGCCCTGAAAGGCCCTCCCAAAAATAATTTGACCTGCCGACTCAGGACTCCCTATGAAATACACTCTTACATACGCTTCGGGCCTTCCAGCGCGCTCATCCGTTGTAACGTCCTCCACCTCCGTGCGAGGTGCACGATGATGGACTCCACACTCCATAAGAACACTGACGAACATCTGCTGCAGCGCCAGGGATACAAACAGGAGCTGCACCGCGGGCTGTCGCTGTGGTCGTCGTTCTCCGTGGGCTTTGCGACCGTTTCTCCCGTCGTCGGGATCTATTCGGTCATGTCGCTCGGCGCCATGAGCGTTGGCCCTTCGTGGGTCTGGATCGTTCCGCTGTGCCTGGCATTGCAGTTGCTGGTGGCACTGGTGTATGCAGAACTTTCATCCCAGTACCCGCTGGCCGGTGGCTGTTATCAGTGGGTCAAGCGTCTGGCAGGTGATCGCTGGGCCTGGTTCACCGGGTTCATGTACCTGGCCTCGGCACTGGCCTCCTTGACCACCGTCGCGTATCTGGGCGGCTTCTGGCTCTGGCTGTTTTTGACCGGTGAAGCGCCGAGCGCCAATGCCCAGGTGGCCAGTGGCGGGGCCCTGTTGCTGCTCGGGCTCGGCGTGAATCTGCTGGGCATCAACCCGCTCAAACACTTTGTAAACGCGGGCATCGTCGCCGAGGCGATTGCCTCCATCGGCATCGGTACACTGTTGCTGCTGTTCTTCCGCAATCATTCCCTTTCCATGCTGTTCGAAGGCGTGAGCGCGACCCAAGCTACGGACGGGTCCTACCTGACCGGTTTTCTCACCGCCATGGCGGTCGGTGGCTGGGCGTTCCTGGGCTTCGATGCCTGCTCGCAAGTGTCGGAGGAAACCGCCGACGCCCGCACTTCGACACCGCGTGCCATCCTGCGCTCGATGATCCTGGTCGGCCTGACCGTGATGCTCACGGCGTTCGCCGTCACCCTGTCCTATACCGATACCGCGGCGATGGTCTCGGGCCAGGTGGTCGACCCGGTGACCCCCGCCGTGGTCGATGCTTTCGGGGCCTGGGCCGAGCGTCCGTTCGTCGGCGTGGTGCTGGTGGCCTTCATTGCCTGCGTGGTGTCGGTACAAACCTACCTGGGCCGCGCCGTGTTCGGCATGGCCCGTGACTCGATCCTCCCCGCCTCGGCCTTGTTGCGCCGCGTCGACAAACGCAAGGTGCCGCTGGCTGCCATGGTGTTCAGCACGCTGTTCGCCAGCTTCGGCCTGGCCCTGGGCCTGAACGCAACCGCCGTCGGCACCCTGATCGCCTTTGGCAGCGGAGGCTTCTTCGTGGTCTTCCTGATCGTGATCACCTGCGCGCTGCTGGCACGGCTGGGCGGCCGCTGGAAAGCCGAAGCCGGGGTGTTCAGCCTCGGGCGTTGGGGGTTGCTGGTCAACCTGCTGGCATTCGTCTGGCTGGTGTTCGAAAGCATCAACGTCGCCTGGCCGCGCGAATCGCTGGCCCCAACTGGCGCGCCCTGGTTCCAGGTCTGGGCCGTGATCCTGGTGTTCTCGACCCTGGCGGTACTGGGCCTGCTCTACATGGTCCTGGCCAAGCCCTACCAGCGCGCCGCGCTGACCGACTGATCCCTTGCGGTGCCTGCCGGGCACCACTCTCTTTGACGGGTGGAGGCTGAAACACGCCTCCAGCCCGCTGCTTTGGAGCACCCGTATGTCTGCCACGCTTCACTACTGGAACTACCCCACCGAGATCTTCTGTGGCGCCGGCGCGCTCGCCACCCTGGCCCAGCGCTGCGCGTTGCTGGGCATGCGCAAGCCCCTGCTGGTCACCGATCCCGGGATGCTGCCCCTGGAACCCTTTGCCCTGCTGACCAATCATCTTCAGCAAGCCGACATCGCCTTTGCCGTATTCTCCGCCATCGAGGCCAACCCGAGCCTGGACGACGTCGAGCGCGGCGTCGCGGCGTTCAAGGCCGGCAACCACGACTCACTCATCGCCCTGGGCGGCGGCAGCGCCATGGATGCCGCCAAGGGCATCTGCCTGGCCTCGCGTGACGCCGAAGGTCTGGAACGATTCCAGTGGTCGCGGATCATCGAGGCCTACCCGACCCTGGCCGACTTCCCGGACCTGGGGCTGGCGCCCCTGATTGCCCTGCCGACCACCGCCGGCACCGGCTCGGAACTCGGCCGTGAAGCCGTGCTGACCGACACCGCGCATCAGATCAAGCGCGTGGTCAGCCACCCGCAGCTGCTGCCTGCCTGTGTATTGCTCGACCCTGTGCTGACCCGTGGCCTGCCGCCGGCCTTGACGGCGGCCACCGGCATGGATGCCCTGACCCATCACATCGAAGCCTTCTGCTCGCCCCTCTACCACCCGATGTCCAGCGGCATCGCCGTCGAAGGGATTCGCCTGGTGGGCGAGCACCTGGGCAATGCCGTACGCGACGGCCAGGACCTGCTCGCCCGCGAAGGCATGCTGGTCGCCTCGGCCATGGCCGCGGTGGCCTTCCAGAAAGGCCTGGGCGGCGTGCATGCCCTCGCCCACCCCCTGGGTGCCCGCTACCACAAGCACCACGGTCTGCTGAACGCGATCCTGCTGCCTTACGTGCTGGTGGCCAACCACTCGGCGATCGGCGAAAACATCGGCCGCCTGGCGCGCTACCTGGAACTGGAGCAGCCCGATTTCCATGGCTTCCTCAACTGGGTGCTCGGTCTGCGCAGGCAACTGGGCATCCCCCACACCCTGGCCGAAATTGGCCTGGACCTGGCGGACGAGGCCTGGGTGGGCGAGCAAGCCCTGGCGGACATTTCCTCCTCCGACACCAATGCGCGCCCGCTGACGGCGAGCGAATACAGCCATATTTTCCGTAATGCCGTGCTCGGTGTATTGCCGGGAGCACAGCAATGAGCCAGTCCCACTTCATCGACGGTCAGTGGGTGGCGGGGCAAAGCGATCACCTGGTGGTTGCCTACGACCCCTGCCTGGCGCAACCCTTCGCCCAACTGCACAGCTGCAGCCCGGCACAGGTCGATCAGGCGGTCCGTGCCGCGCGCCAGGCGCTGCCCCGCTGGCAGGGCCTGAACGCCGCCCGGCGTGCCACCTACCTGCGGGGTTTTGCCGAACAGCTTAAACAGCGCCGTGACAGCCTGGTTGCCCTGCAAATGCAGAACAACGGCAAGCCGCGGCATGAAGCCAGCGCCGATGTCGACGACGCCGTCGCCACCTTCACCTACTACGCCGGGCTCGCCGAGCAGCTGGACGCACGCCAGAACGCTGAGGTCGCCCTGCCGGCGCCAGGTTTTCGTTCGCACACTCGCCTTGAAGCCATCGGCGTGGTCGGCTTGATCGTGCCGTGGAACTTCCCGCTGGTGACCAGCGCCTGGAAGCTGGCCCCGGCCCTGGCCGCGGGTTGCACCGTCGTGCTCAAGCCGTCGGAAGTCACCCCCTTGATCGAGCAGGTGTTTGCCGAGATCGCCCACGAAATCGGTCTGCCCCAAGGTGTACTGAACATCGTCGGTGGTGGCGCCGAGACGGGCGTTGCCCTCAGCACCCACCCGGGCATCGACAAGCTGTCGTTCACCGGCAGCAATAAAACCGGCAGCGCGGTCATGCACAGCGCCGCCGACTACTGCCGCCCGCTGACCCTGGAGCTCGGTGGCAAGTCCGCCATCCTGGTGTTCGACGACTGCGACCTGGACCAGGCCGTGGAATGGATCATCGCCGGGATCTGCTGGAATGCCGGGCAAATGTGCTCGGCGACCTCGCGCCTGTTGGTGCAGGACAGCATCGCCGAGCCCCTGCTGGCGCGCTTGAAGAACGCCCTGGAGAAGTTGCGCGTGGGCAATCCGCTCGACGACGAGGTCGACATGGGCCCGCTCAGTAGCGAAGCGCAGTTCTCCAAGGTCACCGCCTGTTTCGAGCTGGCGCGCAGCGAGGGCCTGCACTGCCTGACGGGCGGGTATGCGTTGCAGATGCCCGGCTGGTTCGTCAGCCCGACGGTGTACACCGACGTGCCGCTGGACAGCGCGCTGTGGCGCCAGGAAATCTTCGGGCCGGTGCTGTGCACCCATCGATTCAGCAGCGAAGCCCAGGCCGTGGAACTGGCCAATGACAGCCAGTACGGGCTGGTGGCCACGGTGGTCAGCGCCGACCTGACCCGGGCCGAGCGCGTCGCGGCGGCCCTGGAGGTCGGCCACGTGTGGATCAACTCGATACAGGCGGTGTTCGTGGAAACCTCCTGGGGCGGCAGCAAAGGCAGCGGTATCGGCCGCGAGCTAGGCCCCTGGGGCCTGTCGGCCTATCAATCGGTCAAGCATGTGACGCGCTGCCTGGACTGATCGGCCAGCACTAGTCGTCCGCCAGGGCGTGCTCGGTCAGCAAGTCTTCAATGAAGGCGCTGACCGCCTCGCTCTGGGGGCGGCCAAGGGGGGTGATCATGCTGTGCGGTACTTCATAACGCAGCGTATCGGCATGCAGCGCCCGCATCTGGCCGCCGTTCAACCAGGGCTGGGCATAATGGGTGGGCAAGTACCCCAGGTGCGTGCCGGCCAGCACCGCGTGTACCACCGCTTCCATGTGGTGGGCGGTAGCCGAGACTCGACGCGGCGTGATCGGTAGCACCTGGTCGACTGGCAGGAAGCCATGCTTGATCCAGTCACTGGCCTGGAGCGCCGCAAGCTCCGGCTCGGCAACCTCGAACAACGGATGCCGGCTCCCGCAAAAAACGCCCACTTCCTCCACATACAGCGGCTGGTACGCCAGGGTCGGCAGTGGCCGGCTGAAATAGGAAATCGCCAGGTCGAGCTGCCCATCGATCACCGCCAGCTCAAGCTCAGTGGGTGAGTTGACGAAGATGTGCAGGTGCATGTCGTGGTCGCGCTGGTAGAACCGCGCGATGGCCGCATCGATGCGGGCGGCCGGCAAGGTGGCAATGTTATCGGCCAGGCCCAGGTACAGATCGCCGACCAGTCGACCGGACAGGTCCTGTGCCTGGTCGCGAAAGACATCGACCGCGTCGAACAAGGCATTGGCGGCCTGGAGAATCCGCTCGCCTTTTTCCGTCAGGCGGAAACCACCCTTGCCGCGCTCGCAGATCCGGTAGCCGAGGCGTTTCTCCAGGCCCGAGATATGCGTGCTGATATTGGACTGGCTCATGTTCAGCTCCGCCTGGGCAGCGGTGAAGCCCCCGCATTTCACCACGGCGGAGAAAATGCGCAGCAGGCGTAGATCCATGTCTGCAACAGTTCTAAGCACAAGATCTCCCGGACAGAAATGGAGGAAAGTAGCCACTGGCGGATTTGACGATGGCAGGCATTGAATGACACTCCATCCTTTGCGTCAAACCGAAGCCGGACTCAATGCAGTACGCAGGGCCGCAATAACCTGATCGACAGAGGGGCCTTGCACCGGTGGCGGCTCAGGGCGTTCACAAAACTCGCGCCACACAAACAGCATCAGCTCTGCGCCATCTGTTTGCGCCAGCGCACTGTCGATCGAGCCGAAGGTTTGCAGCAACCTGTACCTTTCGTCTTCCCAGAACAAAGCTTCGACCCAGGCATACACCGGGATGAAGTGGAAGTGTATGGCGTAGCCTGCACCATGCCCGAAGCGGCCGATATACAAGCGTTTGGGCTGTAGCTGATCGTCGATGGCTTTCTGTATTCGCGCTTGCAACACCCCCAGCTCCGCTTGCGCTTCGATCGGTAGCGCTGCCAGGGAGTGGGTCATCTGCTTTGCACTGAGCATCAGGTAGCCCGGCAACGCACTGTCCATGCGGTGATTGAGAACCCAGTATCTGGATTCATGGATGATCAAGCGCGGCGGTATGTCCATGGGGCTGCCTTGAGTGGGTCCGGCGCAGGGTAGCATTGCACCAGGCCGATGTCCGCTTTTGGCTGTGGACTCAACCGGTCGTCGCGACGGTTCCCGTCAGCGCCAAAAACATCGCGGCCTTCACTCGGGAATCTAAACTTGTCTGTAGGCCCGGGGTTACCGGCTGATGATGGAAGCGCGAGACAACCTGACAAGCTGCACGTGTCGAGCTTCAACCTGGCGAGGAGGAAGGCGATGAGCGCATTGCGATTGGGCACGTTGGTGTTGGCGGCCTGGGTGAGCCTGATGACGGCTTCGGGTATTGCCCGCGCCGAAGGGGTTGCCCTGATCACCGGCGAGCAATGGATGCAGTCGTCGGAGCAGCTCAAGAAGGTCTATCTCATCGGCATCGCCAATGCCTACGAGGTGGAGTCGGCCTACCATGAGGCCAAGCCGCCGAGCGACGAGCACAGCCTGATTCCACGTTTCGGCCGGGGCTTGAAGGGCCAGACGCTCGATACCGTGCGCGAAGGGCTCAACCAATGGTACGCCGCCCATCCTGACCAGGCGAAACGACCCGTCATCGAGACCCTCTGGTTCGAGATGGTCGTGCCCGGCCTGAAGCAGAACAAGTAGCGGAGGTGAAGATGAACAGGTCCCTATTGCTGGCCGCAGCCCTCACCGTGGCGAGCGTGATTGGCTGCACCTCGATGTCCGCCCAGCAGCAAGGGACGGTCAGCGGTGCCGCCATCGGTGCTGCAGCGGGCGCCGGCATTGCCGCGATCTCCGGCGGCAGTGGATGGACGGGTGCCGCGATCGGCGCCGTCGCTGGCGGGGTTGCCGGCAACATCAGAGGCAGCAGGCAGCAGAAATAGACGGGGCCGATCGAACTCGCTCCACCTGCTTATTGCTGCAATTGACCTGCGCGCTTGTGCCAGTTGCGGTTGATCGGGCTCTCTGGCTTCAATGCGAGGCGCTCGGCAACCAGCGCCTCGGCGAGCGCGCGGTTGCCCAGGCGAAGGGCAGCTTCGGTCAGCGTCCAGGAGAAGACATCACGCTGCGCATGACTGCCGCCGAAGCGGTTGGCCTTGGCGCGCAGCGGCATCAACGAGGCGATGGCCTGGGCGTAGTCCCCACGACCGAACGCCACCAGCCCTTCGCAGGCGGGCACACCGATCTCTCGACTCATCATGGCATTGGTGCCTATGCCAGCTGCAGCCCGCCTCAGGGTATCCAGCTGCTGAACCTGTGCGTGGCTGTTTCCGGCCCCCACGAACGAGAGCATCGCATTGACGTCGTTAAAGGCGTAGAGGCCGTCTTCACAACGGGATTGCCATTTTTCCGCCAGCCCGTGCCAGCGCTCGCCGACGTCATGACCGAGCAGGGAGAGTCGCCAGAGCAGCGCCGATCCATCCAGCAGCTCAAGTGCCTGGCCAAAACCGCCCGCTGAAATGTCCTCATCGAAAAGACGAAGCGCGCCCGCCAGGTCATTGGCCTCTATCAGGAACAGCGCCTGGTGCCACCACAAATGGAAGGCAAACATGCTATTGGGCGCCCAGGCACTGGCGCTGGATGACAGGTACCGGGCCCCCTCCTCGCTGCGGCCCTGCATTTCCATGACATGGGTGACGGCATGCACGGCCCAGCCATCCTGCGGGTTCAAGGCAACCGCCTCGCGCCCCTGCGCTTCGGCCTGGCGGTAATCCCCAGCCTCCTCCAGGCCGAAGGCATACATCCCTTTGACAAAGCCAAAACCGGGAATCTCTTTGTCCCAGTGCGGCATCACCCGCGCCACGCGATCGCGCAGCATGTGCGAGTAACCCAGGTAGAAGTCGCCCAGGTGGGCGAATTGCAGTGCCAGCAGATCGCGCGGATGCTCGATCGAAACACGCCCCCAGGTCTCGATCGCACGCTCCCAGTCGCCGTCGAACCAGGCGCGTACGGCATGGATATGCTGGCGCTCGCGATCATTGGCGGTGGCTGCCAGGCACTCAGCCGCGTCCAGGCTTTTGTGCAGCTCTGCGTCAAACGCCCTGTCGGTCGCCGTCGCAATCGCGCCGGCCCGAAAAGCATGGGCCAAGGCAAAATCCGGGTGCCGGGCGATGATGGCGTCAGCCGCCGCCAGCGGATCGGCCTGGTAGGCATGCAGCAAGTCGCAGGCGCTGTCCAGCGCATCGATCGCCTCCTGCGAGCCATAGGAAACAGGATTGCCACGCTTGTCGCGCTTGCTCATGGTTGGCTCCTGACTGCGCCCCAGGGACAGACATGATCGAGAGGAGAAGATCGCCCTCGATTGTCCCTCCGAATGTGGCCCGCCGACACTTTTCCGACGAAACGGTTTGGCCCGCCAGGGCCCTGGCTCAATTACGCCCGACCGACCACGCGTTGTACGCCGTTGTCATGATGTGCCAGGTTGCACGATCGGCCGGGATCAGGTGCTCGATGCGCAGCGACTCGACGGTGATGTCGAGCGGCATGCCGAACGTGGTAAAGGTGGACAGGAACTTCAGCTCGCCGAGCCTTGAGCGTAAACGGGTCAGTACCACGGGTGCGGGTGCCTGATTCAGCGGCAAGGCCGGCGTGACCGGCAGATCCCGCATCAGGCGAGCGAGTTCCGGGCTCCTCACCGCTTCCCTGGCCGCGCGTTGCCAGGCGATTGCGCGTATTTCATCCGCGTTTACCAGATGATCGCCCAGACCTCCAGGGCGCAGCAGCGTGTCCAGCAGGTTCAGGCCCGCCAGGCGGTCGGCGTCGATGCCGACCATATCCAGCAGCAGGCCTGTGCTGGCATTGGCGGCGATGACATTCCAGTTGCCGGCGATGACCAGGGCGGGAGCCGGGTTGTTGGCCTGCAACAGGTGCCCTACCGCCTCATGCACCATGTTCATCGCCGGATGGTCGGGGGCAGATGCAACATAGCGTGGCGCAAAGCCCGCCGCGAGAAAGATGTCGTTGCACTGTTCCAGGGGTACGTCCAGGGCCGACAGCAGGGCGTGCAAGGTGCTTGGGCTGGCCTTGGCGCGCGCCGTTTCCACACAGCTCAGGTGACGCTGGGAGACACCGGCCAGCAAGGCCAGCTCCAATTGGCTGAGCCCTGCCTGGCGACGCAGCCGGCGCAGATGCTCTCCGGCAGATACGCTGGCAGCCGGGCTCGTTGAATGAAAAGGCTTATGGCTCATGCTTCGACTCTGACGGTCCGTGTGAGAGGCGTCCATGACCTGTGAGGTCATTGAGACATCAGCGACTCTATCACTACTGTGCCTGGACCCTTTACCCAGGAGAGGATGATGAGCGCCCACAATGCCGCGTGGTTGGTCTTGATGGCCTTCGCACTCTATACCGGCTGGACGATGGCGATAGCCGAGCAGTCGCTCGTTGCCTTCGGCATTCGGCTGATGTCCCGGCCCGATACCGCACAAGTGGTGATCGATCTGTATTTGATGGCGGCCCTTGCCGGTATCTGGATGGTAAACGACACCCGATCACGAGGCGGCACGCTACGTGGCGTGGTGCCCTACCTGCTGGTTACGGCAGTGTTCGTTTCAGCGGGGCCCCTGTTGTATATCGCGGTCAAGGGCGTTGCGAGGGGGCGCAGGGTATGAGCAGTGTCATGTCAGCCTACGCCCTCTGCGTCGTAGCGCTATTCCTGAAAATGCTGGCGATTTCTTGTTACCAGGGCTACTACCGCCTGCGCTTCACTGCCTTCATCAATCCGGAAGACGCCGCCGTATTCAAGCGATCAGTCCATGCCGCAGAACGGCCAGAAGTCGTCCGGGCCATGCAGGCCTGGAGGAACGATCTGGAGAACATCCCGATGTTTATCGCGCTGGGCGGGCTGGCCATCGCCCTCGATGCCCCTGCCGGCATGACCCTCTGGCTTAGCGGCTTGTTTACTGCCGCGAGGTTTCTGCACACCGCTACTTACCTGGCAAGCCTGCAGCCCTGGAGAACCGTCAGCTATCTGGTCGGCATTTTCTGCCTGATAGGGCTGGCTACGATGGTCACCGTGGAGGTGATCGAGGCAGCGTCGCTAGCGGCCTTGCAAATCACCCCCCCAGCGCAATGATCCCGAGCATCAGGGCTGCACCAATGATCGCCAACGCCAATCCCGACAACCAGGGATTGCCACCGGAGTGGCGAGCCAACAGCCAGCCGGCGGCAAACAGCAGCACCAGGGCCACCAGGTTGGAGGCGCGAATGGCCAGGAAGTTGTCGCTGGTCAGCAAGAACGGGATCACAACCGGGAAGGTTGCCACCACGACCAACAGGAAAACGCCCAGGGCGCCGAGGAAATCGGTGCCCCCCAAGCGCGGGCGAACCGGCCCGTCGCGACTGTCGACCAGACGTTGGCGCAAATCCTCCAGGACCTCCCCGCTCGCTACTGCAGCGATGCGCGGCGGCAGTGCATCGGCGATCAGCCCCCGCCCCTGCTCTGCGCTGGCCTCTTTTCGCAGGAAGATCATGAAATTGCGGTGGCGCGTCCGTTCGGTCCAGGTATGCAGCAAGTAGATGACCGCGTCGGCCAGCCCCCAGGCCAGGTTGCAACCGAGGGCAGCGAGCATCATGGTCCGCACGTCTTCACGGCCAGCCGTCGCAGCGCTCAAGGTGCCCACGAACGTCATCGCCATGAGCAAGCCGAAGATCACCTCGGTCACCCGGTCGACAGGGTCGAGAATTCGATTGGGTTTGTTCTCGTTGGGCTTGGCCATCCCACCCTCGCGGCATCTGCTCATATGAAAGTCCGCCCTTGCCTGGCAAGCACAAGGGCCTGGTGATTTTAACATTGCACGCTGCTTCAGCAGTATGGACGCAAGGCGCCGGCTCACCACCCCGGGTACAGCATCCTCGCCGTCCAGCGCATCCAGCATTCCTTACTAAACTTGCGTCTGCGTGGCTCAATTCCCATCAGCGCAAGGGGCACCGTGATGCTCAACTGGATGCTGGTCTTCGTGCCCATCGCAATTGTGCTTGAGTTCGTCTCGCCAGAGCGCCACCTGTTGGTGTTCCTGGCCGCCGCGTTGGCGATCGTCCCCCTGGCAGGATGGCTCGGCCGGGCGACGGAGCAACTGGCAGAGCGCTCCGGAGAAGGCGTGGGCGGGCTGCTCAATGCCACCTTTGGCAATGCCACCGAGCTGATCATCGCCCTCAGCGCGATGCGCGCCGGCCTGCATGATGTGGTGAAAGCGTCGGTTGCCGGCTCGATTGTCGGCAATATCCTGCTGGTCCTGGGGGCGGCCATGCTTGCCGGCGGCCTGCGTCACCGCGAGCAACTGTTCAACGCGTCTGCCGCGCGCTCTCAAGCCACCCTGCTGACACTGGCGGCCATCGCCCTGATTCTTCCGGCCGCCTACAACGCCGTGGTCGCCCCCCGCGTGCCCCATGGCCTGCAGGCACTGAGCTTGTACATTTCACTGGTTTTGCTGCTGGTCTACGGGCTGTTCCTGGTGTATTCGCTGATCACCCACAAGAATCTTTTCGCCGGCGACCCGGGTGCGGTGCATGACCCGCACCAGGCGCCCGACTGGTCGACAGGCAAGGCGTTGCTGGTACTGGCCGCCGCGACAGTCATGATCGCCTGGATCAGTGAGATTCTGGTGGCGGCCATCGAACCCAGCGCCCGCCAGCTTGGCCTGAGCAACCTGTTTGTCGGGGTGTTCATTGTCGCGATACTGGGCAACGCAGCGGAGCATTCATCGGCGATTTCGGCGGCCATGAAGAACCGCATGGACCTCTCGCTCGCCATCGCCATCGGCTCCAGTGTCCAGGTGGCCCTGTTCGTGGCCCCCGTCCTGGTCCTGGCCAGTTACCTCATCAGTGCCACCCCCATGGACCTCGCGTTCTCCAGCGGGCTGGTGCTGAGCATGCTGCTGGCAGTACTGATCACCGGACAAGTGGCCGGCGATGGCCGCTCGGACTGGCTCAAGGGCGTGCAGCTGCTCGCCGTCTACCTGATCCTCGGCCTCGCCTACTTCTTCACTCCGGATGTCACGGTTTCCTGATTCCACCCACTCACAGGTACGCTGCATGAACGAAATCCAACCCGACGAACCCGGCAGCCAGCCCCCTGCCCCAGCTGGCTGGTTGCGCTGGCTGCCGGGCGTGCGGATGCTGCGAACGTACCAACCCGGCTGGCTGCCGAAGGATCTGGTCGCCGGGCTGGTATTGACCACCATGCTGGTGCCGGTCGGTATCGCCTATGCAGAGGCGTCGGGTGTGCCGGGCATCTACGGCCTGTATGCCACCATCGTGCCATTGCTGGCCTATGCCCTGTTCGGCCCCAGCCGGATCCTGGTGCTCGGCCCGGACTCCGCCCTGGCGGCGATCATCCTTGCCGTGGTGCTGCCGCTCTCGGGCGGCGACCCGCTGCGCGCCATTACCCTGGCCAGCGCCATGGCGCTGGTGTCAGGGCTGGTGTGCATCGGTGCCGGGCTGTTGCGCCTGGGTTTCATCACCGAGCTGCTGTCCAAACCCATTCGCTACGGCTACATGAATGGCATTGCCCTGACCGTACTGATCAGCCAGACGCCCAAGTTGTTCGGCATTTCCATCGACAGCAACGGCCCGCTACGGGACACCCTGGGGCTCGGCAAGGCGCTGCTGGACGGCCAGGCCAATTGGGTCGCCTTTGCCGTGGGCGCCGGTACCCTGGTGACGATCCTGGTGCTTAAACGCTTCAAGCGTTTGCCCGACATGCTCATTGCCGTAGTGGCCGCGACTTTGGTAACCGGCAGCCTCGACCTTGCCGCCAACCATGGCGTCAAGGTGCTGGGCTCGTTGCCGCAGGGGCTGCCGGGTTTCGCTGTGCCCTGGCTGCACGCGAGTGACCTGGTCACCGTCCTGATCGGCGGATGTGCCGTGGCCCTGGTTTCGTTTGCCGACACCAGCGTGCTGTCGCGTACCTACGCGGCCAAGACCCGAAGCCAGGTCGACCCCAACCAGGAAATGGTCGGGCTGGGCGCCGCCAACCTCGCAACGGCGCTGTTCCAGGGTTTTCCCATCAGCAGTAGTTCGTCGCGCACCCCGGTCGCCGAAGCCGCAGGCTCCAGAACGCAGCTCACCGGGGTGTTCGGCGCGTTGGGCGTGGCCGTGCTCCTGCTGCTGGCCCCCGACCTGCTCAAGCACCTGCCCAACAGTGCGCTGGCCGCGGTGGTCATCGCGGCCGCCATCGGCCTGTTCGAATTCAAGGACCTCAAGCGCATCTACCGCATCCAGCGCTGGGAGTTCTGGCTGTCGATCACCTGTTTCGTCGGCGTGGCCGTGCTCGGTGCCGTACCAGGCATTGGCCTTGCCGTGGTGGTGGCGGTGATCGAGTTTCTCTGGGACGGCTGGCGCCCGCATTACGCGGTGCTCGGTCGCGTCGACGGTATTCGCGGTTACCACGACATCAGCCGCTACCCCCACGCGCGCCTGGTACCGGGCCTGGTGCTGTTCCGCTGGGATGCGCCGCTGTTCTTTGCCAACGCCGAGCTGTTCCAGAACTGCATCCAGCAAGCGCTTGCCCAATCACCCACGCCGGTACGCCGGGTGGTGGTTGCGGCGGAGCCGGTCACCAGTGTCGATGTGACCTCGGCTGACATGCTGATCGAACTGGACCAGTCATTGCGCGCCACGAATATCGAGTTGCGTTTCGCCGAGATGAAGGATCCAGTCAAGGACAAACTGCTGCGCCTGGAAGTCCTGGAGCATCTCGGCCATGACATCTTCCACCCGACGATCGGCGCCGCTGTCGATGCCTATCTGGAGGAACACTGTGTGGATTGGACGCCATAGCCTTCGCCCAGCGGCTCAGCGATCCGTTCCCGGTTCAGGCATGTTCTTCCAGCAGGTCGAACAGTTCCTCGAACTGGCGCGATAGCTTGTGGTGCGGGGCCAGATAGATCAGCGGTTTGCAGGCCTGGTGTGACTCACGCATTTTCACCGAACTCATCAGGTACACCGGCAGGATCGGCATGTTCTCGTCGAGCAGTTCATCGAGCAGCCGATGCGGCAGGGCATTGCGCACCTGGTACTGGTTGACGACGATGCCCTCCACCTCCAGCCGCACGTTATGGTCACCTTTGATTTCCTCGATTTCGCGCAGCACGGCGTAAAGCGCTTCGCGGGAAAAGCTGTCGCAATCAAAGGGGATCAAGCAGCGATCAGCGGCAATCAATGCGCAAATGCTGTAGAAGTTCAAGCCTGGCGGGGTATCGATGTAGATCCGCTCATAGTCCTCATCCAGGCTGTCCAGCAGCTTGCCGAGCTTATGGATCTTGCAGCGGGTTTCGAGCTTCGATTGCAACGCCTCCAGCTCCGACGAGGCCGAAATCAAGTGGAGGTTGTTGAAGGGCGTTTCGTGGATATGGATATGCGATTTTATCGAAGCCGGTCCCGGGAACAGCGTCTGCTTGAAGAAGTCGGCAATGCCGAGGGGCGCATCATCACCGCCCAGGCCTGTAAGGTAACGGGTGGCATTTGCATGGGCATCAAGATCCAGCAGTAGCGTGCGGTAACCCTCGAAGGCACTGATTGCCGCGAGGTTGCACGTGATGCTGGATTTACCGACGCCCCCCTTCTGGTTGAACACCACGCGCCTCATTGCCTATCCCAACGAGTACGAAGTAGTGGAAGTCTAGTCCTTCCTGGCTGACGGGCTGGCGCTGCCGTCGAGCGGTTTCTAAAGCCACAAGATCGGCCCCGGATCTGCTACATCTCGGCCAGTCTGCGCCGGGCCGCTTCCTTGCCTTGCTTCGCCGCCTGTCGATACCAGTACACCGCTTGCTGGTCGTTTTTGCTAACGCCTCTACCTGCCTCATAATAAAGTCCAAGTAAAAACTGCGCGTCGGCAAATCCTTGTTCAGCCGCCTTGCGGTACCACATGACGGCTTGCTGCTCGTCCTTGGAGACGCCACTACCGTTGGCGTACAGGGTCCCAAGCTTGGTCTGGGCGAGTGCATTGCCTTGCCCGGCGGCCTTGCGATACCAGTCCAACGCTTGCTGTTCGTCTTGCGTCACACCGCGGCCATGCAAGTACATGTTCCCCAGATTGACCTGCGCGCCGCTCTCGCCCTGATCGGCGGCCTTGCGGTACCAGGTGATTGCTTGCTGCTGATCTTTCGCGACGCCTCTGCCGTTATCGTAGACAACGCCCAGGTTGAACTGCGCGACGGCACTTCCTTGCTCGGCCGCCTTGCGGAACCAGGCCACCGCTTGCTGCTCATCCTTCGCGACGCCTTGGCCTTTCAAATACAACATCCCAAGATTGGTCTGCGCACTGCTCTCGCCTTGCTCGGCCGCCTTGCGGTACCACGCCGCCGCTTCACGTTGACTCCTGGCGACGCCATGGCCATCGCTGTACATTTTCCCCAGATAGAACTGCGCACCGGCATCCCCTCGTTCGGCAGCCTTGCGATACCAGATCGCCGCTTGCTGCGCATTCCTGGCAAGTCCTTCTCCTTTGGCATACATGGCCGCCAGCCTGGCCTGCCAATAGGCACTTCTTTGTTCAGCCGACTGGTTGTACCAGGCCGCTGCCTGCGTCAGATCCTTGGTCACACCTTCGCCGGTGGCGTACATGTCGCCCAAGGTCCATTGCGCGCCGGCATCACCTTGTTCGGCCGCCTTGCGATACCAAAACAACGCTTTTTGATGATCCTTCGTCAGGCCTTCGCCATAGGCGTACTTGCGCGCCAGCCTGGTCTGCCAGAAGGCAGACCGTTCGGCGGCCTTGCCGTACCAGGCTGCCGCTTGCTGCTCATCCTTGGCGACACCTTTGCCCTCGGCATACAGGTCACCCAGTTTCCACTGCGCGCTGAAAGCGCCTTGTTCTGCCGCCTTGTGGTACCAGGCCAACGCCTGCTGCCCATCCTGGGCGACACCTTTGCCCTCGGCATACAGGTCACCCAGTTTCGACTGGGCACTCAGATCGCCTTGTTCAGCCGCCTTGTGGTACCAGGCCAGTGCCTGCTGCTCATCCTTGTCGACACCCCTCCCCTCGGCATACATGTCCCCCAGCCTGGTCTGTGCCGTGGTATCGCCCTGGTCTGCCGCCTTGCGGTACCAGGCCAGCGCTTGCTGCTCATCCTTGACCACACCTCGACCCGCGGCATACCTGTCGGCCAGACGAAGCTGCCAGGTGACACCGCCTTGTTCTGCTGCCTTGTTGTACCAGGCCGCCGCTTGCTGCTCATCCTTCACCACGCCCCTACCCTTGGCGTACCTGTCCCCCATCGCGCTCTGCGCGTAGGCACCTCCTTGCTCAACCGCCTTCAAGTACCAGGCCACTGCTTGCTGCTCATCCTTCGCTACGCCATCACCCTCGGCATACATATCACCCAGCTTGAACTGCGCGATGGTGTTGCCTTGCTCTGCCGCCTTGCGGTACCAGGCCAGCGCCTGCTGCTGATCTTTCGCTACACCCTTGCCCTCGAGATACATGTCCCCCAGTTCGGATTGCGCATAGGTATCCCCCTGCTCCGCCGCCTTGCGATACCAAGCCACCGCTTGCTTCTCATCCTTGGCCACGCCCCGGCCCTCGGCGTACCTGTCCGCCAACCACTTCTGCCACAATGAATCGCCTTGTTCGACCGTCTTGAGGTACCAAACCAAGGCTTGTCGTTCATCCCTGGCCACGCCTCGGCCCTCGGCATACATATCTCCCAGCCTGTTCTGCGCGCTGTTGTTTCCTTGTTCGGCCGCCTTGCGGTACCAGGCCACCGCTTGTTGCTCATCCTTGGCCACGCCTTGGCCATTGGCGTACAGGTCTGCCAGGCCAATCTGCGCGCCGGCCTCTCCTTGCTCGGCCGCCTTGCGGTACCAAGCCACGGCTTGTTGCGCATCCTTGGCAACGCCACGGCCATTGACGTACATGCCGGCCAGGCTGGTCTGCGCGCCGGCATTGCCCTGCTCGGCCGCCTTGCGGTACCAGGCTACCGCTTGCTGCTCATCCTTTATGACCCCTTTGCCTTCGGCGTACAGGTCGCCCAGCTTCTTTTGCGCGCCAGGGTTATCTCGCTCAACCGCCTTCTGGTACCAACGCTCTGCCTGCTGCTCATCCTTGGGAACACCCCGGCCTTCGGCGTACATCACCCCCAGATTCAACTGCCCGGTGAAGTCCCCTTGCTCGGCCGCCTGGCGATACAAGGCCAGCGCTTGCTGCTCATCCTTGACCACGCTTGCGCCATAGGCGTACATATCCCCCAGGCTGTTCTGCGCGTCGGCATTGCCTTGCTCGGCTGCCTTGCGGTACCAGATCACTGTTTGTTGGACGTCCCTCGCGACGCCTCGCCCCCTGACGTACATTTGCCCCAACTCAAACTGCGCGCGGGCATCACCTGACTCAGCCACCTTGAGCAGCTTCGCAAACGCCGCCTTGTCAGCCTGGGCAATGCTTGCGTCATTCTGTGACGTCGAGTCGGAATCTGGTTTGGCAGGCGTTACCTTGCTTGTCCGTTCATTGGACGCTTCAGGCGATGAAGGGGAACCCTGAGTTGCCTGCGCGGCATTTGGCGTCTTGGCAGGTGCAGGCGCAGACACCACTTTGTTCGACGGCTCCACCTTGGCCAGTCTGGTCTCGACCATCACCCAGCCATTAGCCTTGCGCGCCGTTGCCTTGTACACCGGCTTGCCATTGACCAATGCCACGAGGCTGATGACCGATGCCTGTGGGCATTCCATCTGGGCGATCATCTGCGCCCAGCCCATCGCCTTGCGCGCGGCCGCGCCATCGCGCAAGTCGCTGGCCTGTCTGGCGGTCAGCGTCAACGGCAAGGTGCCCGCGCAATATTTTGCACCTGTATCAAGGCTCGCCTTCATGCCAGGGTATTTGGGCAGCGATAGTGTCTGCTGGCTGGCGACGGCCAGTTCACTGGCAAACCAGGGCAAAATCGCCAGCACCCAGCCCCTGCAGTGCGGGCTCATACCGCTTCCCAGCCATTGGGGCCTTTGCACAAGGTCACATCTTCGCTTTCATTGCGTCCATCGGGCAGCTCGACCGACTGCCTGACCGTACGGCAATTGCTGGCAGTGCTGGGTGTGCTGGCGGGGGTGGTCTTTACAGGCTCGGTGCGAATCGTGGTGCCGGTATCGGGGTTATGCACTTCCTGCGCCCGGCCACTCTCCGCGGTTTGAGTGGTGGCCGTGGCCATGCGCTGTTTGTCCTGGTCGTCGAGGTAGCGGCCCACGCCATAGCCAACCAGTGCGCCAACAGCGGCTCCGACGGCAATACCCGTTGTCTTGTTGGAACTCTTGGAAACCGCGGCACCGGTGATTGCGCCCAACGCACCGCCGACCACAGCCCCAATGCCTTGCTTATTGCCATTGGAACTGCATGCGCCAAGCACTACGCAGACAAGAACAATACTCAGGTATCGAATAGCCATGGCTACCTCCCCAGGTGCATTGGGCAAGAAAAAGCACGCAGTCAAATAACCGCGTGCGCGCTGAGCACCATTTCGAATGAGAGGACTGCCAGACCGGTACTGCGTTATTCACAGCGGGGCTCAGGTGCAGCCGCACATGGGGTGAGAATAGTAGATATTGCGCCACGACCAGGGTGCAGGGCGACCAGAGAAGCGCTGATATGAGATCACCGGCAGGAGGGAGATTCACGCTGGCAGAGGGCTTGGGTGTTGCGCCAAAGCCCTTCGAAAAGGACTTTGGCGATACACACCGCGGTTACTCAGCTTGGCTGTCTGACATAGCGCGCCAGTTGCTGGTCGCGGCTCATGACATCCAATGTGGCGGTCAAAACCTGCTCCCCAGTCACGTCGGGCGCCGAGAAAATGGTGGCGAAGTTATCCTGGGCGACTTTGGCAAAATGGGCGCGGTCGTCCTGCTCGATGCCCAGCAGGGTGGCATAGGCATCCAGGGCTTCGCCGTGGCCCTGGGCCATATCTTCGGCAACAGAATCGAGCATGCCATTCATGGCCAGCCACGAACGGCCACCGTAGCCCAGACGCACGCTGGAGTCGCAACCATTGGTACCCGACGTCAGACCGAACGTGGCGTTACCGGAGGTGCCGTTGGTGGTGGTAGCCAGCAAATGAGGGCCTAGCCCGCTTTTGCCGTCAAAGAGCATATTCCCCCAGCCGCATCCGCCTCCGCCGGCCTGTCCTGCGTGTGCCATCACGCCAGCCGTGCTGAGAATCCCGAAGATCAAGATTTTGCCGATCAGGTTTGTAGCCATATTGTGTATTCCTCGCAAATTGCTCGTTGGCTGACTCCGACGCGCGATGACTCGTACGACTGCTCGGCTGAACGACTCGCGAACTCGATTGAGGTGTAGGTGAAACGGCCGGGATTTTCAAACCTGAAATGAAAAACACCTCACGCGCATCGCCTCGAATCGATCACCCCATGGGCAGAAAAGTCCGGCCGGGCCATCCCCTGGTTATTCTCCCCTGCTCTATCGCCTGTGAAAAAACGTGCTAGCGAAGTAGCTTGATTGTGGTTGCGCAAACACTAGCCTCGACAACAGCGTGTTCGCTTTACCTCGTCAGGCGGGAGAGCGCCCATGAATGACCGAAGCAATTTCGTGCTACTGACCTTTGGCCGGGGATCGGCAGCGTTGCGCGAAGGCCTGTCGGTCGCCCAGCGCATTGGCGACACACTGTGGGTGGCCAACGACGAAACCACCAGCCTTGAGCGCCTGACCATCCAGCGTGCGGCACCCGGCGACGGGGTGATCTGCGATGAGCACCAATCCTTCCCGCTCATGGCGTACCTGGACCTGCCCCTGCCGGAGCCAGACGAAGAGATCGATATCGAGGGACTGGCCTATGACCCTGACCAAGGCTACCTCTGGGTGGTGGGCTCCCACAGCCTCAAGCGCAAGGAGGCCGAGGCCGACAAGCCTGCGCAGAAGAACATCAAGCGGCTATCGACGGTAGAAGCGGACGGCAATCGCTTCCTGTTGGCGCGTATTCCCGTGGTGCAGCAACACGACAGCCATGAGCTCGCCTGGGAAGTGGCTGGCGGTGAACGTACCCCGGCGCAGCTGCATGGCAACGCGCTGGGCAACGACCTGACCCGGGAAATTGCCCTGGATGATCAGCTGCGGGACTTTCTACGCATTCCGGGCAAGGACAACGGTTTCGATATCGAAGGGATGGCGGTCATCGGCTCGCGGCTGTTGTTGGGGTTGCGGGGGCCGGTGCTACGTGGCTGGACGGTGTTGTTGGAGATCGAGCCGGAGCTTGAGGCCGACTCTAGCGATACGTTGGTGTTGAAGAAGATCGGGCCGGAGGGGCGGCGTTATCGCAAGCACTTCTTCGAGCTCGATGGGCTGGGGGTGCGGGATTTGTGTGTCAGTGGTAAGGACCTGTTGATTCTGGCGGGGCCGACCATGGATCTGGATGGGCCGGTGAGGGTGTTTCGGTGGCGGGGTGGTTTTGCAGATGGTGAGGAACTTGTGGTTTTTTCGGAGCAGTTGGAGGCGGTGTTGGAGGTGCCTTTTGGGCACGGGGACGACCATGCGGAGGGGATGTGTTTGTTTGGGCGGGGTGAAGGTGGTGGGGAGGTTTTGTTGATTGTTTATGATGCCGCGGCGCAGAGTCGCAAGCGGGGTGAGCTGGGTGTGGAAGGGGATTTGTTTATTCTGAAATAGTCCTGCATCAGGAGAGATAATTCTGTCCCCTTCTGCTACTCGCCCCTCATCTTAATCCACCTGCAAAGAATGGGAGAAAGCTCCAAAGCGCGCACATTTTTTCACATAGATCGAATGCTCTATAATTTTCGTAAAAATGTGATCCAGCCTCGACGAGGGCAGCGTCATGTCCGAAAAGCGAACTTTGCTCGATGAGTGGATCTTTAAAGCAAAAAACCATCCCATTGTCGCTGCGACCTGTTTCGCAGCAGTTATTTTCGCAGGCGCAGCATCAATCGTTGGCAACATTTCAGACATCGTCGACAGCGATCTATACCGAAGGCTATTCGACGCCAAAGACACTCCCCCAGCAAAGAAAGAATTTAAAGAGAAATTCAGCATCGAAGAGTCTGAAACCTTCATCGGCGATCATTATGTATCCGTCAAGAATGGGGGAATTTACCTTGACCCCGACACTGACGAGTGGCAAATACTTAATATCGAAATTTCAATACCCGAAGGAGTACAGGCATATGCAGGCCTGAAAAAAGGAACTATTTTCAAAATAACAAGGACCGATTGCGACTGGCTAGAGGTCCTCATAAAAGATGTAAATGAACACACTATAAAAGGGACCATCAGCGGAAAATGTATAAGGTAATGAAATTGAGGAGAAAGGATTAACAGGCACATAGGGAATATTTATTCCCGGTTGACCGACCTGCGTGCAGTCGCCACCCATCGTTTGGTTGCGGTAGCAGCGGGACTATAGTGTTCCGGACATTCGGTTGCATCCGCAGAAGCCATCGCCGGCGCTGCCGGCTCCCACAGGGTCTCGGTGTACACAGCCCCCTGTGGGAGCTGGCGAAGCCTGCGATCGACTACGCAGCAGTCGCAACCGGGCACCTCGGTGACGACAGATTCAAATGTGTTCAGCATCCAGGGTTTTCGCCATTTCAGCAGTAGCCGCCCAGCCCAATGCCTCATACACCGGCCTGCCCACCTCGGTCGCATGGAGCACCGCATAGCCGATGCCCCGTCGGGCAAACTCGGCATCCGCCAGGTTCATCAGCGCCGAGGCCAGCCCCCGGCGCCGGTAGGCAGGGTCGACGAAAACATTGAGCACATAACCACGCTGATCCTGGGTCGGGTGCGACGGGTGCGGCGGCCAGTCGATGCTCATCAGGCCGATCGCCGCCACCGGCTGGCCCGCGTCCATCAGGGCGAAGCCGTAGTAGCGCTCGTCACTCAGGCGCTGCTGCAGCCAGGGGCGAAAGTGTTCGCTCATAAGCTGCAGTTGCGCCGGGTCACCTCCGGCTTCGAGGAACATGGCTTCGCGCTGGGCGCAGATCATCGGATGGTCGGCCAGGGACAGCCGGCGCGGCGTCAGACCGCCGAAGTCGAGGGTGCCAGGGATTGCGGTCATGGCCTGTTCCTGAGTAGGAGGTTTCGATGCTAGGGCCTGTGGGTGGCGAGCGTTAGATACAGATCATGGGCAAATGCGCCATACAGGGGCTGGAGAGCATCCGGCCTGCCGTGTTACATAACAGCGCGGCTATCGGGAGCGACGTCGATGCGGATACAGGATGCGGATCTGAAGTCACTGCGAATTTTCGAGACGGTGGTGCAATGCGGCGGCTTTTCCGCAGCGCAGTCGGCGCTCAACACCAGTGTCTCGGCCATCAGCGAGCAGATGAGCCTGCTGGAAACCCGCCTCGGTGTCCGCTTGTGCGAACGGGGTCGTTCGGGGTTCCGCCTCACCGATGAAGGCGCGGTGCTGTACGAGGCGGCGCAGCGTATGCTGGCGGCCGTCGAGACCTTCGCCATGGAGGCCGCCACGCTGCGCGAGCAGTTGAGTGGGGTGCTGCGCGTCGGGGTGATCGACGCCACCCTCACCGACCCGGGCAGCCCGCTGACCCTGGCCATTCGCCGCTTCGGCGAGATGGCGCCGCAGGTGCATCTGCAGATTCATATCGACACCCCCAGCGCCCTGGAGCAACGGGTGATGGATGGCCGCCTGCATCTGGCGGTCGGGCCGTTTCCCTCGCGCCTGCCGGGGCTGGACTATACGGCGCTGTACAAGGAAACCCACGGGCTGTTCTGCTCACGCAGCAATCCACTGTTCGCCCGGGATGACGCCAGTATCACGCCGCTGTTGCTGAGCCAGGCACGGGTCGCCGCACGGACCTTTCTCGGGCGCTTCGACCTCGACCAGTTGCAGGCCGAGCGGGCCGCCGGCAGCGTCGATAACGTCGAGGCGCGGGCGATGATGATCGTCTCCGGCCAGTACATCGGATTCCTGCCGCTGCACTATGCCCAGCCCTGGGTCGACAAGGCCGAGCTGCGCAGGCTGTGCGCGGATCAGTACGCGCCCGAACTGGATTTCCACATCATCCGCCATCGCACCGCCAGAGCGCCACGCACGGTCGTGGCCTTCCACCAGCAGTTGCTCGACTGCGCAGGTCGCCAGGACTGACGGCACAGAACGGTTCAGCTTGCTTCGCCATTTGCCGAAGTCAACTTCATGATCCGGCTATTCTTCCGAAGTATCGGCTTCACTAGAGTCTGGGGAGAGACAAACAAGCCAACCTGACGATTGCCCTGCAGGCCCGACGATGTGCGGGCCCGGACGGGCAACGGGAGCAACGCCATGTCCGACCTCGCCTCTGGGATCCCCCTCCCCTCGCCTGTGCAACCCTTCCGTTATCGCCGACTCGGCCAGCAGGTCTTCGTCGGCGGCGTGCTGCCGGTCGATGCGGTCGGCACGCTGATCGGTGCCGATGACATCGAAGCGCAGACCCACGCGGTCTTTCGCAACCTGCAGGCGGCGCTGGCCGCTGCCGGTTTGCAGATGGCCGATCTGGTCCGCCTCAATACCTATTACGTCTACGAGGGCGAGGAAGCCCAGGCCACGGTGTTCTGGGAGAAGATGACCCGGGTGCGCCTGCTGTACTTCCCCGACCCCGGCCCCGCCGCCACGGCGGTGCGTGTGCAGGGTACCGGCGTGCGCGGTGCGCTGATCCAGCTGGAAGCCGAGGCGCTGGCGGTGCCCGCTCTGCAGCGGCAACGAATCATGCCGGAAAAGAGCTGGGACTGGAGCATCCCGGTGCCCTTGTCCCAGGGCTGGCGAGCGGGCAGCCAGGTGTGGGTCGGAGGCCAGGTCAGCGCCGATCGCGCCGGCAAGGCGATCAACCTGGGCGACCTGCCCGGCCAGACCCGCAACGTGCTGGAGCATATCCGCCATGTGCTGCTGGATGCCGGGGCGCAGTTCAGCGACCTGACCCAGCTCAAGGTCTGCTACCTGCACGACGGTGACGACGAAGCCGCCGAAGCCCGCCTGCAGGAGATCCTGGGCGTGGTCCGTACCACCTGCGGCGAACCGCTGCCACCGGTCACGGCCTTTGGCGTCAACCTGCTCTATGAAGGCCTGCTGCTGGAGATCGACGCCACCGCCCAGGTCGAGGTTCGCCACCCGCAGGCCACGGCCGAAGGCGGCAATCGCAACTGGACGGCTGGGGTGCAGGTGCAACGCGCAGGTTCAATCATCCAGGTGGCCGGCCAGAGCGTTGCAGCCCAAGGCTTCGAGCAGGCCTGCAGCGAGGTGCTGCAGCGCCTTGTCGCACTGTTGCGCGCTGTTGGCGCCGGCCCCGGGGCACTCGCCCATCTGCATGTGCTGGTCGCGGCCGATGACGCGCCGGAACGGGCGATGGCGCTGTTCACCCGCGCCTTGCACATGTGCTGTGGCGAGGACTTGCCGCCCTTCACCCTGGTCAGGGTCAACGGGTTGCCGGGTGGCGCACCGCTGCAGGTCGATGCCATCGCAGTGGAGGCCAGGCCAGCATGAGCCCATTGGACCAGGCGATCGAACTGACCCGTAGCCTGTTGCGCTACGACACCACCAACCCACCCGGCAATGAACAGCCGTGCGCCGAGTTCCTGGCCGGGCTGCTGGCGGACGCGGGCTTCACCACCACCCTGCACCAACTGGCACCGGGACGTGCCAGCCTGGTGGCCTACCTGGGCAACGGCCAGGGCCGGCCACTGTGCTTCACCGGGCACCTGGATACCGTGCCGCTCGGCCAGGCGCCCTGGTCCACCGACCCGTTCGCCGGCGAGATCCGCGATGGCCGTTTGTACGGCCGTGGCAGCAGCGACATGAAGGCCGGCGTCGCGACCTTCATCACCGCGGCGCTGCAGGAACGCCGCCTGATCGCCGACGCCCCGGGGGTGGTGCTGGTGCTGACCGCCAGTGAAGAAACCGGCTGCCAGGGCGCCGCCGCCCTGCTGCGTGACGGTGTGGACCAGCACAATGCCGGGGCAATCATCGTCGGCGAGATGACCGCCAACTATCCGCTGATCGGCCACAAGGGCGCGCTCTGGCTCAAGCTCGGCGCCCGTGGCAAGAGTGCCCACGGCTCGATGCCCGAGCGTGGCGACAACGCGCTGTACAAGGTCGCCCGCGCCCTGGGCAAGATCGAGCGCTATCAGGTACCGGCGCCGCAGCACCCGGTGCTGGGCGGCACCAGCATCAGTGCCGGCACCTTACACGCAGGCTCCAGCATCAACGTGGTGCCGGACCTGGCCGAGCTGTGCGTGGATATCCGCAGCCTGCCCGGCATGTGCCACGCCACCACCCGCGACACCCTGCTGGCCGAACTGCAACCCGATATCTGCGAGGCCCAGGCAGTGCTCGACCTGCCGGCGGTATTCACCGCGATCGACGCCCCGTGGATCGCAGCGGTCTATGGCATTACCGAGGAAGTAACCGGCATACGTCCCGAACCCCGTGGCGCCAGCTACTTCACCGATGCCTGCGCGCTGCAACACGCCCACCCGGGTGTGCCCATCGTGATTCTCGGGCCGGGTACCCCACACATGGCGCACCAGACCGACGAGTACTGCGAGATCGCCCGCATCGACGAGGCCCTGCGCCTGTATCGACGGCTGATCAGCCATTGGTGTACGCCCACCACCTGAGGTCACGGCTCCTGCACTTCTATGACTGTTCCAGTCGGCTGCCCTGCGCCTGGAACAAGGCAGACAACAAGATCAATACAGCCAGAAATAGACAGGTATCCCATGAAAATTTCCGCAAAAGCGAACCCGGCCACGCCGGATGCCCCACCGGTCCGGGCCAGCAAGGACTACCTGCTGATCATCGTCAGCGTGGTCGCCATCTTCCTCACCGTCTTTGCCCTGGCGGCCTTCCCGGCACGCTCCGAGCAAGTGGCCGGCCAGTTGTTCCAGAGCGCCACCGACCTGCTGACCGCGCCGGTGCTGGTGATCTTCCTGGCCTTCGTCGTCGGCTCGCTGTTCATCATTTTCAGCAAGTACGGCAACATTCGCCTGGGCAGCGGCAAGCCGGAGTTCAAGACGCTGCCGTGGATCTTCATGTTCATCTGCGCCGGGCTCAGTTCGGCGACCCTCTACTGGGGCCTGGTGGAGTGGGCCTTCTACTACAACGCCCCCGGGCTGAACATTGCGGCCCGCAGCCCCGAGGCGCTGGACATGAGCATCGCCTACGCCTTCTTCCACTGGGGCTTCGGCACCTGGGCCTGCTACGCGGTGGGCGGCATGGCCATGGCCTACTACTACCACGTGCGCAAGCACGACAAGCTGAGCCTGGCCGGCATCATCGAGGCGGTGACGGGCCTGAAGGCCAGCGGCCCGGTCGGCCGGCTGATCGATATCCTCTTCCTGATCGGCACCTTCGGTGGGCTGACGGTGACCATGGTGGTGACCACCCAGACCTTCTCCAACGCCCTGTCCAACCTCACCGGCCTGCCCAACACCTTCATGATGCAGGCAGGCATCGTGCTGCTGATCACCAGTATCTTTTCCCTGAGCTCCTACATCGGCCTGGAAGGCGGCATGCAGCGCCTGGCCAGCATGGTCTGCTGGGGCGCGCTGTTCTGCGCCCTGGCGGTGCTGGTGGTAGGGCCGACGGGGTTCATCGTCAAGAACACGGTCAACGGCGTGGGCCTGATGTTCTCCAACTTCCTGCACATGAGCCTGTTCACCGACCCGGCCGGTGACGGTGAATTCACCCGCAACTGGACGGTGTTCTACTGGTTCTGGGCGATTTCCTACACCCCGGCGGTGTCGATCTTCGTCGCCCGCGTGTCCCGTGGCCGTACCTTGAAGGAAGTCGCCGCAGCACTGTTGCTCGGCGGCAGCGTCAGTTGCTGGGCGATCTTCGGCTGCCTGAGCGGCTATGGCATCGAGCAACTGCTCAAGGGCACCCTGGACGTGCCGGCCGTGGTCGCCAGCCAAGGTGGCGAAGTGGCGATTACCCAACTGCTCAACGGCTTCCCGATGTCGGCGCTGGCCACTGCGTTCTACCTGTTCGTGATGGTCATTTTCCTGGCCTCCCACGTCGATGCCTCGGCCTACACCGTGGCGGCCGCCACCACCCGCAACCTGCCGGAAGGCCGCGATCCTTCACCGTTCCTGCGCCTGTTCTGGTGCGTGATGCTGGCCCTGGTGCCGCTGACCATGATCGCCAACCACCTGTCGCTGAAGACAGTGAAGACCTCGGTCATCCTCACCTCGATTCCGTTCTTCTTCCTGTTGGTGGTGATGGCCGTCGGGTTTGTCCGCTGGCTGTACCGTGATTACCGTCACCGCAGTGCGCAGGAGATCGAGGCCGAGTCGCGGCATTACGAGGAACAGGCCCTGCCAGCGCCAACGTGGAAGGATGAAGTGGTCGTCTGAAGATCTAACCTGTGGGAGCGGCGGTGCGGCGACCCGATTTGCCCCGCGATTGCGATTTGCCTGTCAGATCGAGATCGCGGGGCAAGTCGAGTCGTCGCACCGCCGCTCCCACAGACTCCACTCGTCGTCGCAGCCGTCCATCATCCCCGTTCGTGCAAGACTGGAGCTCTCCTGTTCATGTCCACACCCGGAGAGCGGCCATGACAAAGCTGTGTTCTGTACTGTTCGTGGCACTGACGACGATCACAGGTTGTATCGGCAATCCCTCGACCTATCGCGACGAGCCGCTGGTGGCGAAAGTCGAAATCGGCATGAGCAAGGGTCAGGTGCTCGCAATCGCCGGACCACCCGTCATGACCACGACACGCAAGGAATACCCGGGCACGTGCAACGACTATCTGTTCACCGACAAAGGCGAGCGCCAGCCTTACTTCGTCAGCTTCGACGCTAACGACAAAGTCGATCACAAGGACTTTCGAACCTGCGCCTTTCTTGAGCAGGAACAACAAAACGCCAAGATACCCTTCTACATGGACCCCGAGTATGGCAAATCCACTTCTGGCCGGTGAACAGGCAAAGGCCACCTGCCGGCCCGTCACGACTCGGGTAAACCCGCCTGGCGCAGGCCTTCGGCGAAGCGCGCCAGGTCCTCGGCCCGCTGGATCGGCAGCCACTGCTTGAGGTTGGCGATGCACAAGCCGGGGTCCATGGTCCGCAAGCGCTGCAGGGTCTGTTGCGCCTTGTCCAGCTGCCCGCCCAGGGCATAACTGGCAGCCAGTACGGCGGTTGCCGGCATCAGGCTGGGCAGGTTGCCCAGGGCTTTTTCCGCCCAGGCGGCGGCGGTGTCGAAGCGTCCGGCGAAGAAGTTCGACAGGGCCATGCCCACCTGCATGCGGAACATTTCCGGGTCCAGCGGGCTCAGGCGTACGGCATGGCTGAGGTTGTCGATGGCCGCCTCGGTTTCGCCACGCAGGGCGCGCAGGATGCCGCCCAGGAACCAGGCCGGAGCCAGGTTGGGGTTGAGCAGGCGGGCACGGTCGAGCAAGGCGATGCCGCTATCGACATCGCCTACCAGGTGAGCCAGGGCATGCCCGCCACGGGTCAGCGCCACGGCATCGTCGCGGCCCAGTTCCACCGCCAGCCGCGCCAGGCGCGCGCCTTCGGCGGTCTCCACGGGACGGTCGCGCATCCAGCCGTTGATCTTGCGCCAGAAGTAGCACCAGGCAGCCATGCCGTAGGCCGAGGCATACTCGGGGTCGAGTTCGATGGCCTTGTAGAACAGTGCCAGCGCCTCGTCGATGGCAGCAAAGGTGCCCTGGTGCAGTTTTGCCGTGCCGCGCAGGTAGTAGTCGTAGGCGTCCAGGCTGTCGGTGGGTTTGCGCTTGGCCCGCTCGATCTCGGCCCGCTCCAGCTGCGGGGCGATGGCACCGACCACGCTTTCGGCGATGCGGTCCTGCAGGTCGAAGATGTCGTCGAGCTCGCCTTCGAAGCGCTCCGCCCAGAGGTGCGTGCCGCGGCTGGCGTCGATCAGCTGGCCGGTGATGCGCACCTTGTTGCCGCTCTTGCGCACGCTGCCTTCGAGCACGTAGCGCACGCCCAGCTCCTGGCCCACGCCTTGCACGTCCACCGCCCTGCCCTTGTAGGTGAAGCTGGAGTTGCGGGCGATGACGAACAGCCAGCGGATGCGCGACAAGGCGGTGATGATGTCTTCGACGATGCCGTCGGCGAAGTACTCCTGCCCGGCATCGCCGCTGAGATTCTGGAATGGCAGGACGGTGATCGACGGCTTGTCGGGCAGCACCAGCGCAGCGGCTGCCGGCTTGGGCTCGACGACCTGCGCTGCGGCGGCCCCGGCCGGTTCGCTGTCGCTGATCTGGCCGACAAAACGGTAACCCTTGCGCGCCACCGTGCGCACCAGGCGCTGTTCCTCGCCGGTGTCACCCACGGCCTTGCGCACGGCGTTGATGTGGCTGGTGACGGTCGACTCGGAAACGATCCGGCCGCTCCACACCGCATCGAGCAGTTCGTCCTTGCTGACCACCCGCTCACGCTGCTCGACCAGTAGCAGCAACAGGTCGAACACCTGCGGCCCGATGGCCACGACCTGGCCGCGCCAGGTCAATTCCCGGCGTTCCTGGTCGAGCAGGTAGTCTTCAAAGGCGTATGGCAACGGCAGTGTCCCCTGGATGCGACTGGCAATTATTCCGAACTGTTGATGATACGGCAGCTTTGGACGAAAAAGCAGGCGTGCGTGAAGGTAAACCCAAGGCCGCTGCAAGGACTTCGCGCCCGCACAAAGGCACTCTGAAGCTACCCCGACGGCACGCCTTGCCGTCCCATAGCGGAGAGATGCCATGAAGATCGTCGTCATCGGAGGCACCGGCCTCATTGGTTCGAAACTGGTCAAAAACCTCACCGAGCGCGGCCATGATGCGCTCGCCGCCTCGCCCAACACCGGCGTCAACAGCATCACCCGCGAAGGCTTGGCCGCCGCGATGGATGGCGCCGATGTGGTGGTCGACGTGGCCAACGCGCCGTCCTGGGAAGACCAGGCCGTGCTCGACTTTTTTGAAACCTCCACCCGCAACCTGCTGGCCGCCGAAGCCGCCGCCGGTGTCGGTCATCACATTGCCCTGTCGATCGTCGGCTGCGAACGCCTGCCCGACAACGGCTACTTCCGCGCCAAGGTCGCCCAGGAAAACCTGATCAAGGCCTCGGGCCGGCCCTTCACCCTGGTGCGCGCCACGCAGTTCTTCGAGTTTGTCGGCGGCATTGCCCAGTCGTCCGTGGTCGGCGACGAAGTACACCTGTCACCGGCGCTGATCCAACCCATGGCCTCCGACGATGTCGCCGCAGCGCTCACCGATGCGGTGCTGGCCGCACCGCTCAACGGCACCCTGGAAATCGCCGGTCCCGAGGCCATGCCGCTGGACGAGCTGGTACGGCGCTTTTTCCGCGCCACCGGCGACACCCGCACGGTGGTGCCCGACGTGCATGCGCGCTACTTCGGCGACGTGCTCGACGACCAGTCCCTGACCCCCAGCCACAACCCGCGCCTGGGCGCGATCCACTTCGAAGACTGGCTGGCCCGCACGGCACGCTAAACCCCATCCCACTGCCCACCAAGGAGTACTGTCATGTTCACTCGATTGCTGATGGCCGCGGCCATCGCCGTGCTGTCGATCACCAGCGCCTCGGCCGCCGACCCGGTGCCCGGCAAGGTCAGCCTGGTGTTCGACCGCGTCCTGCCCAACGTGCCCGGCAAAAGCATGCGCGGCGTGCTGGTCGAATACGCCCCAGGCGCCGCCTCGCCGGCCCACACCCATCCGAAGACCGCCTTCATCTACGCCACGGTGCTCGAAGGCGCGGTGCGCATCCGCATCGAAGGCCAGCCGGAGAAGGTCTACAAGGCCGGGGAAAACTTCGTCGAGGAGCCCGGCTCCTTCCACGCCGTCAGCGCCAATGCCAGTGACACGCAACCTGCGAAGCTGCTGGCGGTGTTCGTGCTCGACAGCAGCGAGAAGGAGCTGGTGACCCCGGCAAAGCAATAACCCGATCAACCTGCTGATCGTCCCTCGCCATCCGGCGGGGGTCATCGGCCCTGCACAGGACAATCGCCATGAACGCGCTCGAGGACACTGCCACCCAAGCCAGCGATACAGATGCCGGGAGCGGTGCCGAGCAGCCGTCGCGCAACAGCAAGAAACTGCTCGGCGTGCTGCTGTGCGCCAGCGCCCTGGCGCTGCTGGCGGGCGGCTGGGCCGTGGCCTTCAACGCTGCCAGCACCTCGACCGACAACGCCTATGTACGGGGCGACGTGACCTCGCTGGCCGCCAAGGTGGCCGGCTATGTCACCGCGGTGGAGATCGAGGACAACCAGAGCGTGCGCGCCGGCGATGTGCTGTTTCGCATCGACGATGAAGACTACCGTGCCCACCTGGCCCAGGCCCAGGCCAATATCAAGGCGGCCGAGGCGCGCCTGAGCAACGTCGATGCCGAAACCCGTCTGCAGCATGCCCTGATCCGCCAGGCCGAGGCCCAACGCCGTTCGGCCGGGGCCGAAATGAATCTTGCCGCCAAGACCCACGACCGCAGCCAAAAGCTGATCGTCAGCCATGCCGTGAGCCAGGCCCTGGTCGATGAAACCGGCGCCGCCCGCTCCAAAGCCGCGGCCACGGTGTCGGCCGCCTCGGCAACGGTGGAGGCCCAGCAACAGCGCATCGCCGTGCTGCTGGCCCAGCGCGAAGCCGCCGTGGCCGCCGTGGCCCAGGCCCAGGCCGCCCGCGACCTGGCGCAGATCAGCCTGGACAGCACCGTGGTACGCGCACCGGTGGACGGCGTGGTCGGCAACCGTCAGGTCCGCGTCGGCCGCTTCGTCACCCCGGGCGCGGCCCTGCTCGATATCGTGCCGGTCAACGACGTGTGGGTGGTGGCCAACTTCAAGGAAACCCAGCTCGAACATATCCGCCCCGGCCAGGCCGTGAGCGTGCAGGTCGACGGCTATCCCGACAATACCCTCGAAGGCGTGGTCGACAGCTTTGCCCCCGGCAGCGGTTCGGCCTTCAGCCTGCTGCCCAGCGACAACGCCACCGGCAATTTCGTGCGGGTGGTGCAGCGGGTACCGGTGAAGATCCGCCTGGCCCATAACCCGCTGCCTGGGCGCATCGTGCCCGGTCTGTCGGCCCGCGTCGAAGTGGCGCTGGGAGGTGGATCATGAACACCGCCGCCAGTGCCAGGCGCAGCCAACTGTCGACCCGCAGCGGCGTGCTGCTGATGACCGGCATCGTCCTGGCCACCCTGACCGAAGCCATCGCCAGTACCGTCCTGGCGCTCGGTCGCAGCGACATCCTCGGCGACACCTACGCCACCCCCGACGAGTTCGCCTGGCTGGATGTGGGCTACACCGCCTTCAAGCTGATCGGCTTCATGACCGCGTCCTGGCTGCTCGCCCGCTTCCCGCCGCGCAGCGTGGTGGTCGGCGCCACCCTGGCCATGGGCCTGGCCTGCGCCGTGGCCGTCTTCAGCACCCGCCTCGACCTGCTGGTGGTGCTGCGCATCGTGCAGGGCTTTGCCGGTGGCACCTTGCTGGTCGGCGGCCAGGCGATGATCTTCGGCGCCTTCGCCCAGGCCCGGCAACCCTTGCTGCAAGCGCTGTTCGCCATGGGCGCCGTGGTCGCCTCGGCCACCCTCGCCCCGGCCCTGCAGGGCTGGCTGATCGACAGCCGCTCCTGGGTCTGGATCTTCTTCTGCGTTGTGCCACTGGCCCTCGCCGCCAGTGGCCTGCTGCTGGTCGCCGAGGCACCGCGGTCCACCGGCAACGTCCGGCGTCCGTTCGACCTGATCGGCTTCGTACTGATGGCCGTCACCCTGCTGTGCTTCACCTACGTGTTGAGCCAGGGCAGCCGCTGGGACTGGTTCGAGGCGCCGCGCATCCTCTGGCTGACCCTGATCGGCAGCGCCGCCCTGCTCGCCTTCATCGGCCAGCAGCTACTGGCCAAGGGCGTAGGCCTGCTGGACTTCAGCCTGTTCCAGTCGAGCGACTTTGCCTTTGCCTTGATCGTCAGCTTCGTCGCCGGCGCCGCGCTGTTCGGCAGTGCCTATCTGATACCGGCGTTCGCCTTGTCGGTGCTCGGCTTCAGGCCCACCGATGCCGGGTTGCTGCTGTTGCCCAGCGGCGGTTGTTTTATCGTCGCGCTGCTGATCGCCGCCTGGCTGATGCAGGCCCGCCGCGTGGCACCCTTCGCCACCGTGCCGTTCGGTATCCTGATGATCATGCTGGCGATGTGGATGTTGTCCGCCTCCACCCACGAGAGTGGTGCAAGCGACATGATGGCGGCGGTGCTGCTGCGTGGGTTCGGCCTTGGCTTTCTGTTCCTGTCGATCACCCTGATCGCCTTCAGCGACTTGAAGCCGCGCAACCTCGCCAGCGGCATCGGCCTGTTCAACACCGGTCGCCAGCTGGGTGGCCTGATGGGGGTGGCCGCCCTGCAGACCCTGATCGAGCACAAGCTGGCTGCCAGCGCCGTGATCCTCGGTAGCCACCTCACCCCGGGCACTGGCGCCGTCATCGAACGGCTGTCGACCCTCTCCACGGTGCTGGCCGGCAAAGGCATGGACGCCGTAGCCGCCGGCCGTGCCGCGACCAGCCTGCTGGGCCGCGCGCTGACCGGCCAGGCCTCGGTGATCGCCTTCGAGAGCGCCTTCCTGGCCGTGACCCTGCTGTTCGTGGTAGCGGCGCCGATGCTGGTGGCGATCAAGATCGGCTTTGCCCGCCGTGGCAAGGCGCGGACCCAACACCCCATGACTAGCGAGTAACGTGATGAACGAACCGACAGAATCGACCCGGCACCTGCAACAGATCCGCAACTCGTCGCTGTTCCGCTGGGCCGCGATGCTGCAATGGCTGGGCATTGCGCTGTTCCTGCTGGCCGTGGGCCTGGCGCTACTGACCGATATTCACCAGGAGGTGCGGGGCGTCCTGCTGATTGCCGTGCTGAGCATGCTGGGGTTGATGTCGCTGGTTCCGGCACGTTTCATCCTCACCGTACAGCTGATGACGCCTGCCGGGCCCCGAAAGGCCAGGCCGCGCCGCAAACCACCGGTGCAGTGACACCCAGCGTCACTGCCCTTGCGTCTGTTTGACCCAATCGGTCAGCGCCGCGACCATCTGATGCACTTCACTGTTGTGCGGTTCGGAAGGGCGAATGATGGCGTTCCAGGCGATGTCCAGGCCGTCGTTCAACGCCGCCCAGGCCAGCTCGCCACGCTCGAGGCTCGGTGCCACCAGGTCGCGCTGCAGGATGCTGATGCCCTGGCCCGAGCGCACCAGTTCGACGATGGCTTCGATCAATTCCACGGTGATCATGCGCCGCGGCAGGATGCTCGCCGGGGCGAAGAAGCGGTCGTATTCCCAGCCCTTGGCGCGCTCGGTCGAGTAGGTCACCAGGTTGTAGGTCTTGAAGTCTTCGGCATAGATATTCGTGCGTCCGGCCAAGGGGTGGTCGGTGGCCATGATCGCGATCAGGTCGTCGCGAAACAGCGGCAGGCGGGCGACCCCGCTGGGCACCATGCCGTCGTCGATGATCGACACATCCAGCTTGCCCTGCATCAGGCCGGCATACACATCGGCACGGGGCACGCTGACCAGGGTGATCTCGATATCCGGGCGCAGCGCCGAGTAGTGCTTGATGAACTTCGGAATCCAGCGAAACGGGCCGTAGGACGTCACCCCCATGCGCACGAAGGCGCTGACCCCGCCGGCCAGGGAACGGGCTTCGGACTCCGCCTCGTTGAGGATGCCGATGATGTCCCGCGCCGCCCGCTCCAGGCGCACCCCCGCCGGGCTCAGGCGCAGCTTGCCCGCCGAACGCTCGGTGAGGGGCACGCCCAGGCGCCGTTCCGCCTCGCGCAGGCGATGGCTGACCGCCGAAGGCGTCACCCACAGGCGTTCGGCCACCGCCGTGATCGAGTCGAGTTCCGACAGGGCCTGCAACATCACAAGGTGATCGAGGGTGAGTCTCATGGTGGACGACCTGAATTTAATTCACAAAAGTACGTAAAATTATGAGCGTGACTTCATTTTTCCCGCAGCGCAATCTGATTCCAGCACCAACCACTGGAGAATGACAACAATGACTGCGCCCGCCTTCACCGCCCCCCTCGGCGATATCGTCGACCTGACCCGCTACCCTCTCACCGATCGCAGCAGCGCCGCCTACCAGGCCCTGGTCAGCCAGAGCCGCGCGCGCCTGGAACAGGAAGGCGTGGCGATCTTCCCGGGCTTCGTCCTCGACCCGGCGGTTGTCGCCATGGCCGAGCAGACCCTGGCGCTGCAAGCGCGGATGTTCCGTTTTCGCGAACAGCACACGGTGTACTTCAAGCCACAGGAAGAGACTGCCGACCCGGCCCACCCGCTGCGCCGCTTGATGGAAACCGAAAAGGACACCGTCGCCTACGCCGATATTCCGGCCGACAACCTCACCCGCCAGCTCTATCAGTCGGACGACGTGCTGGCGTTCATCAAGGATGTGCTCGGCCAGGACCTGCTCTATCGGCATGCCGACCCGCTGGCGGCGCTCAACCTGCAGGGTTTTGCCGAGGGCCAGCAACTGGGCTGGCACTTCGACCGCTCGGATTTCAGCGTCACCCTGTCGCTGCAGGCGGCCGATGGTGGCGGCGATTTCGAGTACGTGCGCATGCTGCGGCGCGAGGAGGATGATTGCTATGACGCAGTCGGCCGCTTCCTCGACGACCCGGCGACCCAGCAGGTCGAGGTGCTGCCCCAGGTGCCCGGCACCCTGTCGCTGTTCCGTGGCCGCTACTCGCTGCACCGGGTGACGCCGATCGTTGGCCAGCGGCTGCGGCTCAATGCCGTGCTGGCTTACGTCGACAAACCCGACGTCGAGTTCAGCCCCTATGCCCGCCAACTGTTCTACGGGCGTACCACGGCGGATTCTGCGATCTGATAGCGGTTGCTGTTCAAGGGCCGGCACTGGCTTGCAACGTGCGGCAAGCAAGTGCCCGCCCTCCCCGATTACTGTTACGGAGCGTCTAATAATGAATTACAAGAAGACCCTGCTGACAACGTTACTTTCCCTCGGCCTGCTGGCCGGCAGCGCCGCAAGCCAGGCGGACGACTGGTGCGCCTCCGGCAAACCGGTGAAGTTCGCCGGCCTGAGCTGGGAAAGCGGGATGCTGCTCACCGACATCATGATGATCCTGTTCAAGGAGGGCTACGGCTGCCAGACCGACCAACTGGTGGGCAACACCATCATCATGGAGACGGCCCTGATCAGTAACGACATCCAGGTGTTCGCCGAAGAATGGATGGGCCGCAGCGAGGTGTGGAAGAAGGCCGCGGCCGCCGGCAAGGTGGTGGCCGTCGGCGCGCCGATCCAGGGCGCGGCCCAGGGCTGGTACGTGCCACGCTATGTGGTCGAGGGCGATGCCAAGCGCAATATCCAGGCCCAGGCCCCGGGCCTCAGGACGGTGGCGGATCTTGCCCGCTACGCGGAAGTTTTCCGCGATCCGGAGGAGCCGTCCAAGGGCCGCTTCTACAACTGCCCGGCAGGCTGGATCTGCGAGGTGGACAACACCGAGATGCTCAAGGAATACGGCCTTGAGAGCACCTATACCAACTTCCGCCCGGGTACCGGCGCGGCCCTGGATGCCGGGGTGCTGTCCAGTTACAAACGCGGCAAACCGGTGCTGTTCTACTACTGGTCGCCCACGCCACTGATGGGCCAGATCGATGCGATCAAGCTGGACGAGAAGCCGGGCGTGGACAAGACCGTCACCACCCGGGTCGGCCTGTCCAAAGACTTTCATGAGCAGGCGCCGGAGCTGGTCGCGGTGCTGGAGAAGGTCAACGTGCCCATCGACCTGCTGAACCAGAACCTGGCGAGGATGAGCCAGGAACGCATCGAGTCACCGAGGCTGGCGAGGCTCTTCCTCAAGGAACATCCGCAAATCTGGCACCCCTGGGTCAGTGAAGCCGCCGCCCAGAAAATCGACGCAGCACTGTAGCCGCTGCCGAGGCACGAGGCTGCGGCTTGTAGGAGCGGGCTTGCCCCGCGATAGCGATTTGTCAGTTAAACCGCATCGCGGGGCAAGCCCGCTCCTACAGCCGGGTCGTCCAGACCGCCAGTTCGTAGCCATCCGGATCGATGAAGTGAAACCGGCTTCCCCCCGGAAACGAAAACGTTTCCCGGCTGATGACCGCCCCCGCCGCCTTGATCCGCCGCTGGGTCTCATCAAGGTCATCGGCATACAGGATGATCAGCGGGCCACCGGGCCGTACTGGCTCCCCGGTGGTGAAACCACCGCTAAGGCGGCCATCGCTGAACTCGGTATAGCTCGGACCGTAGTCCACGAATGTCCAGCCGAACACACTGCCGTAGAAGGCTTTGCTGCGGGCGATATCGGTGACGTTGAATTCGATATTGTCGATCTGACGATCCTGTCCACGAACGCTCATGGGTGCTCCTTGCTGATTGGCGTTTGGGTGAGTCTAGTGAAGAAATGTACACCCTCCCATCATCTCCGGGCTCACCGAAATCCTGTAGGAGCGGGCTTGCCCCGCGACAATCCCCCCCTGAATCCCTACACCTCAAGCCTGCACATTCAGGTAGTCCCGGGCCCAGGCGTTGTAGTCATCGGCAATGCTGAAACGCGCCACCCGCTGCGAGGCGCTCAAGCCTGTGTCGGGCGCCATGCCCCGCTGACCGCGCAGGCTCTGGTAGGTGGCTTCGATCGCCGCAAAGTAGGCCACGTGCCCCTCCACCACGATCCGCACGCCCAACTCCGCCAGGTGCCTGTCATCGCGCAGCGCCGGGTTGCCGTAGGTCACCAGCATCAGCGGCACGTTCAAGCCCTCGGCTATCGCCGCAAGATGCTCGACGTCCCGCACCCCGACCAGGCAAATGCCATCGGCTCCGGCATCCTGGTAGGCACGGGTGCGCTGCACGACCTCGGCCAGCGGCTGCACGCCGACGTGGGTGCGGGCGATGAGTGCCAGGGCCTTGTCGTCACGGGCCTGGCGGGCCGCACGAAGCTTGCCGACGCCCTCCTCCACGCTGATCAGCTCGACGGTCTGTCCATCAAAGCGCACCGGCAACAGCGTGTCCTCGAGGGTCAGCGCGGCAACCCCGGCGCGCTCCAGTTCTTGCACGGTGCGCATGACATTGAGGGCATTGCCGTAGCCATGATCGGCATCGGCAATCACCGGCAGGCGAGCGACCCGGCCGATGCGGGTGGCCTGCTCGACGAACTCGCTCAAGGTGACCAGGGTTATGTCCGGGGCGCCAAGCACCTGCAGGGACACGACCGAACCACCGAGGATGCCGACTGCAAAACCGAGGTCGGCGGCGATCCGCGCCGACAAGGGGTCGAAGACCGACGCGGTTCGCAGGCACGTGTGGCTGGCAAGCAGCGCACGCAAGGTGGTGCGCAGCTCATGGGGACTGGCTTTATGCATGGTGGTCTCTTTGCGCTGGAGCGGGCGTTCACGGCGTCCCTGCCGTGGCCGCCCTGCCGGTCACTTGATAAAGCGGACCTGGCTGTTGATCTTCTCGATGACCGAGCCCTTGCGCTCGTTGAAGCGCGCCTTGTTCTGCTCGAACAGGTTGTTGCCCTTGGTATCGATGGAGATGATCAGCGGGCCGAACTCGCGCACGCGGTTGACCCACAGGGTCTCGGGCATGCCCAGGTCCTGCCACTCGGCGCGCTCGATCTCCTCGACCTTGGTCGCCGCCAGCACCGCACAGCCGCCCGGGAACACCGCATGCACCGCCTTGTTCTCCAGGCAGCCGGTAGTGGTCTCCGGGCCCATGCCGCCCTTGCCGACGATCAGTTTGACGCCGGTCTCTTCGATGAACTGCTTCTCGAACTTCTCCATGCGCATGCTGGTGGTCGGGCCGATGGAGACCATCTCGAAGCTGCCATCGTCCTTCTTGCGCACGATGGGTCCGGCGTGGAAGATCGCCCCGCCACGCAGGTCCACCGGCAGTTCGCGCTTGAGTTCGATCAGGCGGCGGTGCGCCACGTCGCGGCAGGTCACCAGTTGGCCGGTCAGGTAGACCACGTCACCGACGTTGAGGCCGGCCAGGTCCTCGTCCTTGATCGGGGTGCTGAGGATCTTTTTCACAGTACTACTCCTTCATGGGAGAGGATGTCGTAGGTCAGGTCGGCATTGATGCGGATCTTGCCGCGCCGGTGCGCCCAGCAGCCGGTGGACACGGCCACGCCGATGGTCGAGGGGTGACGCGCCGACGATTCGATATTCACCCCCATCACGCTGCTGTTGCCGGTCAGCCCCTGGGGACCGATGCCGATCTCGTTGAGGCCCTCCTCCAGCAGCTTTTCCATCAGCGCGGCGTTTTCATTCGGGTGGCTGGAGTCCACCGGGCGCAGGATCGCCCGCTTGGACAGGCGCGCCGCGGTCTCCACCGAGGTGGACACACCCACGCCGACCAACAGTGGCGGGCAGGCGTTGACCCCGCGCGAGGTGATCACGTCGAAGACGAACTCGGTCACCCCTTCGTAGCCCTGGCCCGGCATCAGCACCTTGGCCGAACCTGGCAAGGTGCAGCCGCCCCCGGCCATGTACACGTCGACGATTGCGTAGTCGGCGTCGGGGATGATTTCCCAATCCAGCCACGGGATCTTCGAGCCGGTGTTGGTGCCGGTGTTTTTCTCGATGAAGGTTTCCACGGCGTTGTGGCGCAGCGGGCCCTTGATGGTCGCTTCGCGGGTGGCATTCTCGAGGATGCCTTCCAGTTCGCTCAGCAACGGAAACCTTGCGCCGGCGGCGATGAAGTACTGGATGACCCCGGTGTCCTGGCAGCTGGGGCGGTCGAGTTTATCGGCGTAGTCCTGGTTCTCGGCCATCGAGTCGTAGACGGCGATGGCCAGCGGGTTGGTTTCCGCCGCCCGCAGTTTTGCGGTCTTCTCCTTGACGTCCTTGGGCAGGCGCTTGCCGATATAGGCAGTGAACTTGGCCATCACGTCGGTCAGTGATGATACGGCTGCTTCTTTATCCACGGTTGTTCTCCTCATTGCATCACAAGGCTGTTTTGACGGGGCTTTGGGGGGTGAGCGGCTGTGCTTGCCGTGCCTGCTCCTGCTCGGGCACAGGGCCGCCAGCGAGCACCTGGTCCATCTGTTGTTTGTCGAGGGCGCCGACCCACTTGGCGATCGCCATGGTCCCGACGGCATTGCCGATGGTGTTGGTGATGGCCCGCGCCTCGGACATGAAGCGGTCGACACCGAGCAGCAGCACCATGCCGGCCACCGGAATGTTGTCCATGGTCGCCAGGGTCGCGGCCAGGGTGATGAAGCCGGAGCCGGTCACCCCCGCCGAGCCCTTGGAGGTCAGCAACAGCACGCCGAGCACGATCAACTGGTCGGTCAGGGTCAGCGGTGTGTTGGTGGCCTGGGCGATGAAAATCGCCGCCATGGTGTAGTAGATGCACTGGCCATCGGGGTTGAAGGTCAGACCGGAGGGGATCACCAGGCCGACCACCGGCTTGGACACACCGACCTTCTCCAGCTTGGTCATCAACTGCGGCACCACCGACTCGGAGGAACTGGTGCCGAGCACGGTGAACAGTTCTTCCTTGAGGTACTTGAGGAACTTCCACAGGCTGAAGCCGGACAGCCGGGCGATGAAGCCGAGGATGACCACCACGAACAGAAAGCAGGTCAGGTACATGGTCGCCATCAGCTTGCCCAGCGACACGATCGAGCCCAGGCCGTACTTGCCGACGGTGAAGGCCATCGCCCCGCAGGCGGCCAGCGGCGCGACCCGCATGACCATGCCGACGATATGGAACATGCCGTGGGAGAAGGCCTCCAGCACATCGACAAAGGGTTTGCCGCGCGGCCCCAGGTGCGACAGGGCAATGCCGAACAGGGTCGAGAACAGCAGGATCTGCAGGATCTCGTTCTTGGCGAAGGCGTCGGTGACGCTGGCCGGGATCACATGCAGCAGAAAGTCGCTGAAGCTGCCCGAACCGGCTGCCGCCGCCGAGGTGTAGGTGGCGATGCTCTTGGCATCGAGGGTGGCCGGGTCGACGTTCATGCCCTCGCCGGGCTGCACCAGGTTGACCACGATCAGACCCAGCACCAGGGCGAAGGTCGAGAGCACCTCGAAGTAGATCAGCGCGCGCACGCCAACCCGGCCCAGCTCCTTCATGTTCTCCATCTTGGCGATGCCGAGCACCACGGTGGCGAAGATGATCGGCGCAAAAACCATCTTGATCAGTTTGATGAAGGCATCGCCGATGGGCTTGAGGTCAACGCCGACGTGGGGCCAGAACACCCCCAGCAGGATGCCCAGGGTCACGCCGATCAGGACCTGGACATACAGCTTGCCTATGAATCGCTTGGCCATTGTCTTCTCCGCATTATTGTTGTGAGTCGGATTTTTTCTGGCGCCCGGGCGACTGGCAGTGGCAGGTCAATAGCCCAGGTTTGTTGTGGTTAATCACGGGAGTTAAAGGTAATGGCTTTTTCAAAGTGCTGTAATACAATGAAATTCACTTCATTATTTACTTCAGGTTAATTATGAATCCGGTCTCGGAACTGGCCTTTTTTACCCAGCTGGTCAAGGTGGGCAGCCTTGCGGCAACGGCGCGCGAGCTCAACCTGACCCCGCCGGCGGTCTCCAAGCGCCTGGCCCAGCTGGAGCAGCGCCTGGGCGTGCGCCTGCTCAACCGCACCACCCGCAGCATCAGCCTCACCGCCGAGGGCGAGACCTACCTGGTCAACGCACAGCGGATCTTGGGTGAGATCGAGGAAATGGAACGCCAGGTCTCCAGCAGCCGGGCCGAACCCAAGGGCCTGCTACGGGTGAATGCGCCCCTGGGTTTCGGCCGCACCCATGTGGGCCCGGCGGTGTCGTCGTTCGCCCGGCGCTATCCCGAAGTCGAGGTGCAACTGCAACTGACCGACCGCCCCATCAACCTGCCCGACGATGCCATCGACGTGGCCATCCGCTTCGGCGAGCTGCCCGACTCGCGTTTGATCGCCCGCAAGATCGCCGCCAACCGTCGTCGCCTGTGCGCGTCACCGGCCTATCTGGAGGCCTTCGGCTGTCCGCAGACACCCAAGGACCTGGCCCAGCACAACTGCATCGTGCTGCGCCAGAACGACGCCGCCTTCGGCAGCTGGCGGCTGAGCCGCGGCAAGCAGAGCGAATCGGTCAAGGTCCGCGGTACCCTCAGCACCAACGACGGCGAGGTGGCATTGAACTGGGCGCTGGATGGCCAGGGCATCCTCATGCGCGCCGAGTGGAACCTTGCCGGGCATCTGCGTGCCGGCCGGCTGGTCGAGGTACTGGGGGATTACCAGACGCCGCCTGCGGATATCTATGCGGTGTATCTGGAGCGCCTGAACCTGTCCGCCAAGGTCGCCTGCTTCGTCGAACACCTGCGCGACTTCTTCCGCCGCAACGCCGACGGTCCGGGCGATATGGCCGGCTGGCAGTAGGAGCCTGCTCGATAGCGCTGCGGCCAGGAAATATTTAGTAACACTCTCCGAAAAACCAATGTTGTACGACGTCATATCTAATGTGATTGACTTCGCCAGCTCTCACAAAAACAACAACGGAGACACCCCCAATGACCAGCATTCCTTCCGTGGAAGGCCAGGCTGCGGCACCTGCTGAACGCCGCGCGACCCGATTGTTCAAGCTGCTGGGCCCCGGCATCATCGCCGTGCTGTCCTGGCTGGGCGCAGGTGATCTGATCACTTCCTCGGTGGCCGGCGCCAACTACGGCTACGCGATGATGTGGGTGCTGGCGGTTTCGCTGCTGCTGCGCTTTTTGATCGTCAACATCATTGCCCGCTTCCAGCTGTGCAATAACCAGGGCATGACCATCCTCCAGGGCTATGCCCAGCTCCATCCCGTGTTCGCCTGGTTCATGCTGGTCTACGCCCTGCTCATGGGCCACCTGATGAACGCCTACATGATCAAGGGCGCGGGTGAATCGCTGGCGATGCTGCTGCGCGTCGACTACCCCATGCTGTGCTCGCTGGCAGTGGTGCTGGCGGTGTGGCTGCTGGTGGGGCGCAATATCTATTCGATGATCGAAGGCGTGATGAAAGCCCTGCTGGCGATCATGACCCTGGCCTTCATCGCCCTGGCGGTGATGTCCGGCCCGGATGTGAACGGCATCATCAAGGGCACCATCGGCTTCAGCATTCCGGCCGACGAAGGCGTGCACGGCGCGCTGCTGGTGGCGGTCTCGGTGATCGGTGCGGTGGCAGGCTCGATCGCCAACTTCGTGCACCCGTACGTGATGCGCAAAAAGGGCTGGACGGGGCCGGAACACAAACGCATCCAGCGCAACGACCTGCTGTTTGCCGTGTTCGTCGGCATCATCATCAACCTGGCGATCTGGATCGTCGGCGCAGAGATCCTGCGACCCAACGGCATTGAAGTGAACACCCTGGGCGACCTGGGCAAGGCACTGGAAATCTTCTTCGGCCCGATCGGCTGGTATGTGTTCTTCACTGGCGTGTTCGCCACCCTGTTCGCCAGCATTTCCGGCAAGACCACGGCCTTCCCGATGCTGATCACCGATGCCCTGCAGCACGTTTGCCCCAAGCGCCGCGAACGTTACGGCAAAGAGTTTCACCATGACCCGATGCACAAGTGGTTCATGCTGTTCATCCTGGTCACGCCGCTGATCTGGTCGCTGCCCGGCATGCCGGACTTCGTCACCCTGACCATTGGTGTCAGCGCCCTGAACATCGTCGGCTTGCCGGTGATTTCCCTGGGCCTGCTGATCATGTCGAACCAGAAGTCGCTGCTGGGCAAGCAATATCGTAACAACCTGTTCGAGAACATCGCGCTGCTGTTTGCCACCGGACTGGCCCTGTGGGTGGCGTTCCAGCTGGGGGTGGATCTGTTTGGCTGATGTCCGCCAGCCCGCTGTTCCCGATGACTTCGCCAACGCCGGCGCAATGCTTTCAAGGTTGCTCCGGCGTGTGGCTTGTCCTGCCCGACCGGCATGAAACATGGGTCGGCAAAATCAAACTGTTACACCTCGGCTAAACTGCATAGTCCCAGTGTCAGGTACTGTCCATGGCACTGCCCTCCCAACAGCAGTTACATCAACCCTGTTGACCCGAGTACACACGATCATGTGTAAATCATGTGATTCAACCTCAACTGCAAACACCACGGATCGTCGTCGATTTCTTCGCCTGGCCGGACTGGGAGCAGGTGCCCTGCTGCTGGCCGGCGCGCTGCCCGGGCGCTTTGCCCAGGCTGCGGAAAAATCGTCTGCGCCCCCAAAACCACAGAACGTCGTCAGCCCCGACCAGGCGCTGAAACGACTGATCGAGGGCAATGAGCGGTATGTGAACGGCGACTCGACCACCCACGACTTCAAGGATGAGCGCGAAGCATTGGTGTCGGGCCAGAACCCGTTTGTCGCGGTACTGAGCTGTTCCGACTCGCGCATCGCACCCGAGTACGCGTTCGATACGGCACGCGGCGACCTGTTCGCCATACGCCTGGCCGGCAACTTCGTAACCGGCGAAGGGCTGGCCAGTCTCGAATATGCCGTTGCCGTGCTCGGCACCCCGCTGATCCTGGTGCTTGGCCATGAAAGCTGCGGTGCCATCGAGGCCGGTATCAAAGCGGTGAAGGACAATGCCAGCTTCCCTGGTCATATCCCGAAACTGACGGAGGCGCTCAAGGCGTCAGTGGAAAAAGCCATCAAGCAACCCGGCGATCTGATGGAAAACGCCATTGCGCAGAATGTCAAAGACTCGGTCGAGCAGTTGAAAAAGGCCACACCGCTGCTCACCGACGCCCTGGAAAAAGGCAAGTTGAAGGTGGTCGGTGGCGTCTATCGGCTGGCCACCGGCAAAGTGGAAATGATTGCCTGAGCCCCCTGGAGAGACAGTCTGTCGACTCAGGCTGTCTCTCAGTCCTCGCTGGCATTGTCTTCGTGCTCGTCGGCGAACGCCATGAACACCTTCAGGTCCAGCACCTCCAGCTTGATCCGGGCAATGAACGCCGAGAACGCCAGGTTGGCGGCCAGCCGCCGCATGTCGCAGGCCCAGGCCGGCACATAGGTCGGCGCCTGCAGCCAGCCTTCCTCGAACAGCGGCGCCAGGCGTACGGTATCGGCCAGGCTCATGCGCCCGGCAAACAGATGGCCGACCAGTTCCGGGCGGTTGTCGCGGATCGCAACCCGCAGCAAGGTATGCACACCGAGCAGGCCGGTCAGGTAGGCGGCATCCTTGGTAAAGGCCGAGCCGCCGCGCACATCGGCGCCGCGGAAAATCCGCTGGGTGGAGCGGAAGGACTCCTGCGGCGACTGACCAGCCTGAAGAAAACCTTCGAACACCTGGATGAAATCGGCGCCATCGAGCGCCTGCTGGACCGCGATCACCCGCAGGGCAACGCGGCGCAGACGGTTGATGTCCATGCTGCCGGTGAACAACTCGGCCAGGGTGGCAATGCCCTCCTGGGTCTGGGTGGTGCGTGGCGCCCCCAGGCCCAGGCACTTGAGGTTGGGCTGGTTGGCACCGTTCTGCGCGGTGGCGACATGCACGAAGGCCTCGTGCTGCAGCAACTGCTGCTTGTCCAGTTCGCTGAACAGGGCGCTGGCGCGCAGGCGGATGCGGCTGGTCCCGGCAATGGCCTTGGACGCCAGGGCCGGATCCAGCACGATCTTGATCCGCCCCGCACCGAAGAAGCGGTCCAGCTCCGGCTGCATCCAGGCGGCAAAATCCGCGGCGGGAATATCGGCCTCGGTCGACGGGATCTGGTCACCACCGAGCAGGGCGTCGGTGGTCTTGAGGAAGAAACGCGCCGCGTCGAGCATGGTCAGTTTCTGCCTGGGGTAGAAGAAATCCGGACGTCGGTACAGCGCTGCCGAATACCCGGTAAACGCGGGTGTACCGATCGCCCCCAGCATGCGCCCGGCGGTGGCGTAGCTGCGCGCGGTCATGGCCAGGAAACGCCCGGCCGGATGGCCCTGATCGCACTTTGCGATAAAGGCCTGCAGGGCGGCAATGTCGGCGCTGTGCTCGCGCGGCTGCAGTTCGACCCTGGGCAACTGCGCGTTGCCGGCGCGCCACTGGGCGAGGAACGCCTGCTCGACCCCGTCCGGCCAGGCCAGGGCTTCGAGCACGCGGATCTTGCGGGCCAGCCCGGGCAGCGCGGCATCGAGCTCGGACAGGGAGACGGCGCTCATGCAGACCTCCTTGAGGAACCAGGTTTCATCGCATCAGCTTAGCCGCTGTTTGTCCTATCCTTGTCCCTGAATCCCCAGCCTGGTCCACACCATGCCTGCCCCCGAAACCACCCTCCTGCACAGTTGGCAACTCAATGCCCAGGCCTGGATCGAGGCGATCCGCAATGGCCGCATCGACAGCCGCCTGCAGGTCACCGACCAGGCCATCCTGCTGGCCATCCTCAGCCGCCAGCCTGGACGCGTGCTTGACCTGGGCTGCGGCGAGGGCTGGTTGCTGCGGGCGCTGGCCGAACGGGGCATCGAGGCGGTCGGGGTGGATGGCGAGGCGGCGCTGGTGGAGGCAGCGCGGGCGGCGGGCTCCTCGCCGGTGTTCCTGGCGAGCTACGAGCAACTGGCGGATGCCACGGTGGATATCGGCAGCGGCTACGACCTGATCTGCGCCAACTTCGCCCTGTTGCACCAGGACATCATCCCCCTGCTCGCCGCCATGAACGCCCTGCTCGCCCCCGCGGGCGCGCTGGTGATCCAGACCCTGCACCCCTGGATTGCGGCGGCGGGCGAGTATCAGGATGGCTGGCGCGAAGAGACCTTCGCCGGGCTCGAAGGCCAATGGCAGCCCATGCCCTGGTACCTGCGCACCCTGTCCAGCTGGATCAATGCGCTGGACATGGCCGGTTTTCGCCTGGCCGGCCTGCAGGAGCCGCAGCATCCGCAAAGCCCGGTACCGCAGTCGTTGTTGCTGGTGGCGATATAACGTCGATCGCGATCTGGCGGACAGTCAATTCAGCCCTGCATCAAAATGGCACCGGGCGGAACCCGCTTGTGCAGCTTCTTGCAACTGGTGGCTGCCGGCTGTTGCTCCGCCGAGCGGTCGGGGAACCAGATTCGGCACTGACCGGGCGGCGGCCAATGGCCTCGGGGAATCCTGATCTCGTGGTCCGTGGATGCGCGTTCGAGTGAAGCCATCTGCTTGTCGCCTTCGGCAACGGGGCGCCCCGCCGCCTTGCGATCGAGGGCATCGCTGGGGCGCTCAGCCTCCGGCGTGGATTGCCCAGCGCTGGCAACTTCTGCATCAGGGCTCTTTTCGAACAGCCCTTCCAGCCACGCGCGGATGGCCCCGCGATCCTTTTGCGCAGCGGCCGGGGTACTTGCAGCCTGGGCCTTTTGCGCAGCCTCGATCAACTGGAAATTGCGATTGCGCAACATGACGTTGTTACCCACGCCGACATTGGATCGCAGCGCCAGCGTTTCCGCCTGTTCGTACTGCCCTTGCTCAAGCCGCAAGACGCCGAGGTAGTGCAACGTGGCCGGATTGTTCGGCTGGATCTGCAGCGCCCGCTCCAGGGTCGCCGCCGCTTGCTCCATCTGGCCGTCGGCATACTGCTGCGAGGCGGTTTCGATCAGCGCGGTTGATGCTTTGTTGCTCTGTATCGCGGCATTTCGCTCGGCCGCCACCGCGCCCTGCGACGCGACGGCGCAAAACGCCAGAAGGATACCTGGCAGAAAACACGTGGTTGGCATCTGGGACGGACTCGCAAGGTTCGAACGGCACTGTGGGCAGACAGGCCCCAGAGGAAGGGGCCTCTATTGACCCGGCCTGCACCTTGAAGTTCCCGCGTGGCATGGACGACCACAGGACTGTTCGAGGCCGTCAATCAAGCCGTGATGGCTACTTTTTGTTGTTCCTTTTGTTGAGCGATTTCAGCCGAGCACTGGCTTTTTGCACCGTTGCCATCTTCTCCGGCCGTTTCATGCCCCGCCATTTGCGAATTTCTTCCCGGGTGCGCCCGCAGCTGACACACAGCTCGCTGTTCAACTGGCACAGCGAAACGCAGGGGTTTTCAATGTCCTTGGCCATGCTTGCCACCCGAACGTTGCCGTGAACTCAACCGTGCGTCCCAATCCCCACCGTGCCTCGATGCACAGCGCTCCTCGGAGTCAACCTCGACATGGGCGGCGATCTGCGCGACGGTGATGCCGATATCCTCGAAGGCTGCTTGTGTAAGCTCATGCATCCTCACCTTGGCCTGGCTGGCGATAGCAGCATTCATATGCCTGTCGCTATCGAAGACCCAGGTGACGATGAGGCTTTCTGGAAAGCGCTCGTAGTCGACTCGATGGGTGAGCCACTCGAAGCCCAAGATTTCACTTTTGCCCAGCTCGCAGGCCCAGGTCAGCGCCCGCGCCAGTTCACGCTCCATAGTGGCATGCTTGCGTTTCGATGAAGCCTTCACGTGTTCTCCACAAAAAAAGGGGACCGATTCGTTGCTCTGACGCTCGGCCTCAATCGTCGCCGCTACTCAAGGCCATCCCCTCCCGTCCGCGCTGCTTGACGTGATACATGGCCTGGTCTGCGGCTTTGAGCAGTGTCTCAAGGCGTTGCCCGTCGCCAGGGCAGCGGGCGATGCCGATACTACAGGAGATCGAGAATTCGCCTGACGTCGTCACGATGGGCTGGCCAATGGTTTCCAGCATCCGCCTGCCCACCGACTCGGCGTCCATGGCATTGACCAGCTCTGCCACCAGCACCACGAACTCATCGCCGCCGAACCGGGCAACGGTGTCGCACGAACGCGCAGCCTGCTGCAGGCGACTGGCCACGACACGCAGCACCTGGTCGCCGACCTCATGGCCGTGGCTGTCGTTGATTTCCTTGAAACGGTCCAGGTCGATCACCATCACGGCAAAGGGTACCCCGTGTCGATGCCAGTAGTCGCAGGCCTGCTCGAAGCGCTCGGTCAGCAGGTGACGATTGGGCAGTCGGGTCAGTACGTCATGGGTAGCCAGGTAGGTTGACTTCTCGTGCTCGCGCTCGGCAAGTTCGATGGCCCTGAAATGCCGGATCAACACCAAGGGCATGAGCACCAGGGCACCTGCGAGCACCGCCAGTATCATCAGCGCTTCGCCGGTCAGGATATCGCCCAGGCGCAGTTGGCGCTCGAAGAACAAGGTCACGGGTTGCGAGCTGTGAGTGATCTCGACCCGCTCGCTCAGGCGTGGCAGGAACAGACGGTCCAGCACCCCGACCCGCCCGGTGTCTTTTGCAAACACAATGCTCTGGCCACTGGAAACCGTGTTGAGCACCGCACTGATGCCCACCTGGGGGGCTGGATCGACGTCACTCACAGCCTTGCGCAGGGCGTCGGTCTTGATTACCAGCAAAGCGACCATCGTGCTGCCGAAGAAGTTGGGCCGCGCCGGCTGTTGTGCCTGTTCGGGACGCGTGACCGACTGCATCAGGATATAGGCGTTCTCGCCTTCGTACATCGCGAACACGGGCGAAACAGTGGGCTTGAGGCTTTTGCGTGCCTGGGCCAGGGCGTAGGACAGGTAACCGACGGTTTCCAGCTTGACGCCATAGATCGCCCGGGCCTGCGCAAGCTCCGGGTACATGAACAGCACCGGCCAGGTTTCGCCGAGGCTCAGTTGCTGCCCGGGCGCTTGATGAGCAAGGCTGGGGAAGTCCTTGAACGCAAAGTCCGCACGCCATGCGCGGCGCAATAGCGCTTCGAAATTCGCTTGCTCGGCCACGGGAATGCCCCGCGCCACCTCAAGCATGTAGAGATGAGGGTAAGCGGCCAACACGGTTTCACAATAACGCGCGGCTGCCTGCGTATCACTCTGGTCGACCGCCTGGAGAAAGGCTGAAAAACCGGCCAGTACCGCTTCATTGGTGTCGAGCTGGTTGCGCACTACGCCAGAGATCGTCTGCACATACTGGGAGAAGCGTGTTTGCCAACGGTGCGTCTCGGACTTGAGCAGCAACAGGGTCGAAAAACCGATCAGGCCAACGGCCAAGATGATGAATCCGGCGAGCGAGCGCTGGCGCTTGATCAGCTTCATGCGTCATTCCGCGCAAGTGGTCCATGCCATCCACGCGCCGCCGTGACAGCACAAAGCGCCGCGCCGCCTCTCCCACCGTGGGGGTTCATGCCTCCAGCCCGGCAATCACCTCTGCGCAGGTCGTCACCCGGCCGAAGTGATGCTTCCACAGATCGATCCCCAACTGCCCCGAGCGGTCCAGGGAGGACCCCACGGTCAGGTCGGTCACCAGCGTCGGGCACAGCCCGGCATCGAACAGCGCAAAGCCTGCGGCGAGCACACAGGTTTCGGTCTGGATGCCACACACCAGCACACGCTCCGCGCCGCACTGTTTGAGGTAGTCGAGCATTTCAGCGGTCGGCCCGTAGCCGTGCTTGACGAACACCTGGTCGGCCTCGACCAGGCTTTCATCGTCCGCCGCCGGGTGCCAGCCGAGCTGGCGTTGAAACGGCGTGACCTGCTCGTCATGGAGCTCGAGCGACGCAATGGTGGGAATTCGCGCCGACAACACCCGCACACCGTCCACCAGCCACTGCGGCGGATTGAACGTGGATTGGACATCCACGCTGAGCAAGACCTGGCGCATGCTGACTCCCGAACATTGGCTTGAGGCGCGCAGTATATCGTTGCTGGCACTTGTATGGCACTCGGTGCCGACACATGTGAGCTCGCATCAACCTTGTTAATGCAATTACTAATTTGTATCATTTAGTTTCAATTCAGCGAAGCAGGGAACGCAGCGCCCAAACAATAATAAGGTCAAGGCAATGCTCAAGATGCTTCTCGTATACGCTCATTTGCTCGCTACGTGTATCGCCCTGGGGCGGGTATTGCAGGCTGATCACAAGCTGTGGTGTTGGCGCAAGGAAACACTGGACCAGGCCAGGCGCGAGTACCTTGATGAGACGCAGAAGATCGTCAGCCTCGCACTGCTGGCCCTGTGGGCAAGCGGGCTGTTGCTGGTGCTTCAGGGTTACCTCAATGAAGGCGATGGGTATCTGCTCAATCAGAAGCTCTGGGCCAAGGTGACGGTGGTCGCGTTGCTCAGCCTCAACGGTGCATTGTTGCATCGAGTCGGCTTCCCGCTGCTGCAAAAAGCGCCATTCGTCGCACTGCGCAGTGCAGGCCGCATGCGGCTCGCCTTGCTCGGTGCGCTGTCCATGAGCGGTTGGCTATTCGCCGCGTTCCTGGGGGTGGCCCGAGCCTGGAATCACGTGTTGCCTTATGTGCATGTGATGGGCGCATTCGCCGCATTCTCGTTACTGGCCTGTTGCGTGGCACTTGCGGTTGCCGGCAGGGCGAGCAGTGTCGCAGCGCAACAATCCTCGGTATCGGGGTAGCTATTCATATGGGCCAGAAGCAGCCGATGGTCGTTGCCGTTGGTCTGTCGTCGACGTCTGGCTAAGCTTAAAAGACGGGGGCGAACTGAAACCTGGGTGTAGCGGCCTTCAGTGAACCAGGATGGGTATAAGACCGTGCTCCCAAAGGAGACGAACATGTACGCGGTTATCAGAACCTACCTGGGTAAGGGAGCAAAACAGCTTTTCGTACTTCTGGAAGAACGCAGGAGCGACGTCGAAGCGGCCCTGCGCACAGTGCCGGGCCTGGTCAGCTACACACTGCTCAATACCGGTGACGGTGGTACGGCGGTGACGGTTTGTGCGGACAAGGCCGGCAGCGATGCAAGCTTGAAAGTCGCACGTGAGTGGATTCAGAAAAATGCAGCGCATATCCACGCAGAGTCACCGATCGTGACGGAAGGTCCGGTCATCGTGCAGATCAAATAACGAACTCCGGGGGGCAGATTCATGCTCTCCGGGGTTTGCAATAACCCTGTAGGAGCGGGCTTGTCCCGCGATTGCAGGGCATCAGTTGCATCGCATCGCGGGGCAAGTCGAATCGTCGCACCGCCGCTCCTACAGGTCCGGCAGTTGCCTGCCGCGACCTTGCAATTGCCGAGCATCAGGCATCGACGCTATAGTTGCTAATAATTCGTATTAGCATAAAAGGCGCCACCCCTTTCATGAATGCTCCTCAAAGCCCTCCCCTCCCAGGCCCCACGCTGGAGGCGCTCTACCGTGCCCACCACGGCTGGATCCGCCAATGGCTGCAGCGCAAGCTGGGCAATGCCAGCGACGCGGCGGAGCTGGCCCAGGACGTGTTCGTCCGGCTGCTCTGCAAACCCCGGGTATTCAACGATGCCGAACACGCCCGCGCCTACCTTGGGCGGATGTCGCGCAATGCCTGCGTGGACTTCTGGCGGCGCCGACGGATCGAGCAGGTCTACCTGGACGTGCTGGCGGCCCAGCCTGAGCACCAGGTGCCATCGCTGGAGCACCAGGCAATCATCCTCGAGACGCTGGAACAGTTGCAGGCGATGCTCGACCGAATGCCCAGGCGCGTCGCGGATGCATTTTGCCTGGCGCAATTGCAGGGGATGAAGCAGTGGGAGATCGCCGAGCAGCTGGGGGTGAGCGAGCGCAGCGTGAATAACTACCTGGCCCAGGCCATGTACCAGTGCCTGCTGCTGGAAGTCGAACTGGACGAGTCGCTGGCATGAACCCGGCGCCACTGGACCATGCCGTGTTGCAAGCGGCCGCTGCCTGGTTCGCACGCCTGCACGCCGCGCCGGACGACACCCGCACCCAAGCGAAGTGGAGTGCCTGGCTGGCCGCGGATGCCCGCCATCGCCTGGCCTGGCGCTACGTCGAAGGGATCAACCAGCGCTTCGGCAACCTCAACGCCAATGCCGAGCAGGCGCACCAGGTACTGAGCACCATGCGCCGCGATCGCCACTCGCGCCGAGCCCTGCTCGGCAGCCTGTGCGTGGCCGGAGTCGGCGGCCTGCTGGGCTGGGGCAGCTGGCGCCAGGGCTGGGTCGATTCGCCACGGGCGTGGTTCGCCACCTACCGCACCGGGCTGGGCGAAGTGCGGCCGCTCACCCTGGCCGACGGCAGCCAGCTGTGGTTGAACGGCGAGACGGCGCTGGATGTGCACTTCGATGAACGTCTGCGGCAACTGCGCCTGTATCGCGGCGAAGTGCTGATCGAGACCGCTGTCGATGCCCGCCCCCTGCAAGTGCTGACCCGGGCCGGTCGCATGCAGCCGCTGGGCACCCGCTTCAGCGTACGCGACCAGGGCCTGCAGACGACCTTGAGTGTATTTGCCGGCGCGGTGCAGGCAACCTGCGCCGACAGTGGCCGAGAGATCCGCGTGCAGGCCGGGCAGATGACCGCGTTCGACGCGCAGCAAGGCAGTACCTTGCTACCGGCGCCAGCCCATCGCCAGGACTGGAGCCGCGGGGTACTGGTGGCCGAGGACATGCCGCTGGGCCAGGTGGTGGAGATCCTGCGCGACTATCGCCACGGTCACCTGGGCATCGACCCAGCCCTGAGCGGCCTGCGTGTGGTGGGCACCTACCCGCTGCTCGACAGCGACCGGGCGCTGGCGATGCTCGAACGCGCACTGCCCGTGCGGGTGGCACGCCCCCTGCCCTGGTGGGTCGCGCTCGAGGCGCGCTGAAAAAAAATTGAAATTGTTTTTCCGGATTTACCCCGCTCGCTCGCTTGGTGGGATGACGCTCCTTCATCCGACCTCGCAAAGGATTGATTCATGCTTGCTCGCGACATCGCTTTCTCGCGCCGCCATCCGCTGGCCCTGGCCATCCTCATGGCCCTTGCCGGCCATGCTGCAATCGCCCAGGCCGACAGCACTCCTGTTTCAGCCCAGCGCCAGGCCTTCGAAATCCCTGCCGGCCCCCTGGCCCGCCAGTTGAACCTGCTGGCCAGCCAGGCGGGGCTGTTGATCGGCGGCGATGCCACCCTGACCGCCAACAAGCAAAGCCGGGCGGTGCATGCCAGCACTGTGGAGCAGGCACTGGTACAGATGCTTGCGGGCAGCGGCGTTGAAGCGGTGCGCACCGGCGAGCGTGAGTTCCAGCTGGTGCGCCAGGCCGACAATGCGACGGGCGCCCTGACCCTGGGCAGCACCACCATCAACGGCCAGGGCCTGGGTGAAGTGACCGAGGGCACCGGCTCCTACGTCACAGGGCGCTCGTCCACCGCGACCAAGCTGCCGCTGTCGCTGCGTGAAACACCGCAGTCGGTGACCGTGGTCACCCGCCAGCGCATGGACGACCAGAACATGAAGAACCTCGACGACGTGATGCACAACGCCACCGGCATCACCATCGTCAAGAACGGCGGCGAGCGCTCGCTGTACCAGGCGCGCGGCCAGTTGGTCGACAACCTGCAGATCGACGGCGTGCCGACCAACATCAGCAACGCCTACTCGATGGATGCCATCTCCAAGCCCACCACCGACATCTATGACCGCGTCGAGATCGTGCGCGGCGCCACCGGCCTGATGGAAGGCGCCGGCAACCCGTCGGCGTCGATCAACCTGATCCGCAAGCGCCCCACCGCCGAACGCCAGGCGCTGATCGAAACCTCGGTGGGCTCCTGGGACGACTACAAGACCATGGTCGATGTCTCTTCGCCATTGAACGAGGCCGGTACCCTGCGCGGCCGCTCCGTGCTCTCGTACAACAATGCCAACAGCTACCTGGATACCGCGCAGAAGGAGAACCAGCTGTTCTACGGCATCGTCGAGGCGGACCTTGGCGAGGCGACCCTGGCCACCTTCGGCTTCAGTTACCAGAAGGAGCGCAACCCGGGCTACGACTGGTCGGGCCTGCCCACCCGCGAAAACGGCGCGTTCTACCCGCTGTCGCGCAGCACCTCGCTGACCGGTGACTGGAACCACCTGGACAAACTCAACACCACGGTCTTCGCCGATATCCAGCACAGCTTCGCCAACGACTGGAAAGCCGTGGTGGCAGTCAACCAGATGTGGGCCAAGTCGGACTTTCTGGGCAACTACACCTTCCCGGGCGGCGATACCGACCTGTTCACCCTCAACCCGCGCCTGTTCCGCTACGACGATACCCAGACCGGCATCGATGGCTACCTCACCGGCCCGTTCCAGCTGTTGGGTCGCCAGCATGACCTGATCGTCGGCGGCAACTGGCGCAAGGACGACTTCGACTACCACGGTGGCCGCGACGCCGGATACCGCTACATCGTCGACATGAACAACCTGGCGGCCTTCGACCCGCCCAAGCCCACGGCCCTGAACGTCAACCAGTGGCAATACAACCGCTCCCAGGAGCAGAAAGGCGTGTATGTCGCCAGCCGCTTCAGCCTGACCGACAGCACCACCTTCATCCTCGGCAGCCGTGTGAGCTGGGTCAACTACGACACCCTCAACGACACCAACGGCATCCGCACTGCCGATGACCGCGACCATTACTCCAAGAGCGGCGAGATCACCCCGTACGCCGGCCTGGTACAGGATCTGGACGAGCACTGGTCGGCCTATGCCAGCTACACCGAGATCTTCAAGCCGCAGGACGTGCGCAGTGTCGACGGCGGCATCCTCAAGCCGATGACCGGCAGCAACTACGAGATCGGCCTCAAGGGCGAGTTCTTCGACAAGCGCCTGCAAACCTCCGTGGCCCTGTTCCAGGCCGACCAGACCGGCCGTGCCGAACTGGTCACCGCGCAAGACTGCCCCGACGGCTGCTACCGCGCCTCCGACAAGGTGCGCAACAAGGGTGTCGAACTTGAGCTCAACGGTGAGCTCCTGCCGGACTGGAACCTGTCCGCAGGCTACACCTACACCCAGTCCAAGTACGTCGGCGGCCAGCAGAAAGGCGATGACTTCAACGGCGCCTCGCCCCGCCACCTGTTCAAGCTGGCCACCGACTACCGCCTGCCGGGCACGCTCAAGCCCCTGCGAGTCGGCGGCAGCTTCTATGCCCAGAGCAAGATGACCCAGACCGAGGTCGGCGAGGACTACAAGATCAGCCAGGACGCCTACCACCTGACCAACCTGCATGCGATCTACGAGATCAACAAGCACCTTGAGGTCCAGTACAACCTGGATAACGTGTTCGACAAGAAGTACTACCAGACGCTGGGCAACACCAACTACTGGAACTTCCATGGCGAGCCGCGCAACTTCAACCTGGCCCTGCGCGCCAGGTTCTAGTGAGCGCTTCAGGTTGTGTCAGGGCCGCCGATGCGGCCCATTGAGTGCACAGCCCTTTGCGGACACCTCAGCGCCACTGATGACTGATTCACACTAGATCGTGCGCGCTCGTTGTATGGAGGATAGAGAGGCAGCCTATGCACTCCTGCCCTTCATAGCAAAAAGACAATTCAACCGAGCCCTTGGAGCTGTCTGTGTCAGACAGCGCCCTCGCATTGCTCTATTAACGGCAAACTCGCTAACTCGCCACCCAACAACACGCCTCGCTTCAGATCGAACGGCAGGACCCAGAGCTTGAGTTTTTCGGAAAAAATGAAAGGTTTATCCAGCGGCGATGGAAAACGCTCGGTGTGTGGATAGATCAGCACCATTTCACCCTCCTCCTCTGCTTTCAGATAAGTTTGCCCATAGGCGAACAACTGATAGAAGTCGGCCTGGGAGAGCCCGTACTTTCTTGAGCGATCGGACGTGTCGATCCGCTTCCACTTGGCATCCATCACCCACTTCCGTTGGCCATGCTTGAGCAGAAAATCAGGCCTGAGCTCGAACATCGGCTTGTTGTCGTGGGTGCACAACGAATGACTGGAGCGTTGAGGCAACAATTGCGCTGCGCCGATCAGTTGCGAGCGAAGCAATACTTCAACATACCGTTCGAATAACTTCTCCATTGGGAACAATAGGCTAATACCGCGCCAATCGCCGCTCACCGACAGGGGGGACTGCTCGCCAAGAACCAACTCACACCAGGGTTTGATCGGCTGGTAATGCGCCATGAGTCGGTCATTGCGCCATGAGTTGAAGTCTTCACGTTTATCAACGCTGGCGGGCACCTCCGTCAACAACCCGCGAAGCTCGTGGGCCAACCGCCAGTTACCTGGCTCTTGAGTACTCTTGCATACTCGCTCAAGCGCCAACTTCAACAAACGGTTTTCCGCACAGTTGGGTAGAAAAACATCATGACGGATCTGGAAACGGTGCTGGCGCCCGGGCGGCTGGCGCATCTGCGCGGTGACGTTCAACTGCCCTCGCAAAAAATGCTGTTCCTCTTCTATACGCTGGTAATCGAAACGTAATCCGCGCTTGATCAGGTAGTCCAGGTGCTGGAGAAACTCTCGCATCACCCATTCCGATAAGGGGGCGTTGAAGAGTTGCAGGTTTGCCGGACCGACTTCTCGCGCCGGTAGCTTCAAGGCCGCCTGGATCATTCGCCGCAACAGCGCTCGACTGTCCTCCAGGCCGTCAAGGTGATCGGTATCCTTGGGCAGGATTTCCAGTTGTGTTCCGCAGGGTGTTTCTATCACGCCCACGTAATTATCCAGCTTGAGCGAACGCTTGCCGTCGACCATCAATAACGTGGCACCGGACTTGCGGAACGAAGCACTCAACTCGCACAGCCAATCGAAAGCACTGACCGAGACCTGCGCACAGTCCAGCGAAGTTTGAATCGGCTCGGTGGTTAGCCGAGCGTATTCGCGGACGGTGACACGTGTAATCACGTCTCTTCACCCACACGCGCGTCCACAATGCTTTCCACCTTCGCCTGTACCTTGATGATGCCGGCATAAGCCGAAACACTGTCGAACGCGGCATCGTTGATGGTCCACGGCAGGTTCTGCGTCGACACACTTACATGGGCACCGAATAACGACTGCACATCCCGCTCGCGCTGATACACAAAGCGGTCGGCCAGTTCCTTGCGGTGGTCATTGAGCACCCACTGGATACGTTGCCAATCCTCAAAGAAGTATTCCTGGAGCAGTGGAAGAATCTGGTTTCGAAAGATCAGCTCCAGTCTGTCCAGAGGGTCATCCGCCTTAAGCGACATAAAGTAGGCATGCCCCAGGCAATGGTCGCGATCGAGCAACACTTCGATTCGTTGATTCATCACTCGCAGCAGTTCGCCGATGTTCACGCCTTCGACTACCAGCTCATCCAGTAGCTCGGGTTGTGGTGGCATTTCACGAAAATTGAATCGTCGGCGCAAGGCAATGTCCAGGCCGGCCAGCGAGCGATCCGCGGTATTCATCGTGCCGATGAGGTAGACATTGGCCGGGACACTGAACGGTCTTTTCGAATAAGGCAGCTCAACGCTTAATGCTTCGGCCGCACCTTCACGTTTGGAAGGTTCGATCAGTGTGATCAACTCGCCAAAAATTCGCGAGACATTACCTCGGTTGATTTCGTCGATAATCAACACATGAGGTTTTCGTTTTTGACGTGTGCTGATCGAAGGCGCCTGAGGCTTCACCCCCTGCTTTTCCAAATAACTCAGCAGGTCGGCCCAGCCAAAGCGCCACATCGGATAGACGGTCTTGAGGGTGAATTGCCGGTTGTCATTGAGTGGCAAAATCGACTGTTTCACCTCTCGGTACAACCAGTTCACCGAGCGCACATGCTGATAGTCGGAGATGATGCCCGACGGTGAGTTTTCCTCGTAGCGATAGTCACCGGTGACCACACCCACAGCACCCATCTGATCAGCCGAGTGAATGCACAGCAAGATATCGCCAATGGCCATTTCATCGGCGAAGTAACTGAGCGTGCCTTTGTCACCAGAGCCCAACCCTTGAAAATAAGAATTCTGTTCTGGATCTTGTCGAAGATCTCCGGTTTTGCCCCAGCCAATTCGAGCCTCACCATGCTCCAGGCAGTAAGACTTGGTCTGGGAATTGCCCGAACCATTGATCGATATTTTCCAGATTCGCGGATTGCTGCGAATGCCGGTTTCGGACTGAACCCCTTGGGTGCGTGCATCATCGCACAGGCGCTTGAACACACCTGGTTCAACCATGTACTGGAGCTGTTTGTCCTCGTCATCGCTGACAGCGCGCAATCCCTCGACGAAATCTTCATAGCTGAAGCTCTGGTGGAAGGTCACAAAACGTATCTGCCCTTCTGTCGATAGCTCATCGAATCGATTCTTGAGCTTTTCGCGATCCTCGCTGAAGGTAGTCAAGTATTCCGGATCGAGAATTTCCAGTGCGGCATCAATGGTGGCGTAGGTTTTACCGGTGCCAGGAGGGCCGTAAAAAATCTGGTTCAATGCCGGAGAATATGAGCGAGCGATAAGCCCCTTGACCGCATCAACACCACCGGGCAGCAGCGCCAGCTGTTGCTGGTAAACCAACCATTGCTTAAGGCCATTCTGTACGTTATTGCTGTTGCTGGCGCCAATTTGCGCGTACTGCCCTCGCGGACCATACAACTGGTAAATTCTGGCGAGCTCATCGCCGTCGCAAATGTCGAATACTTCCTTGTTCAGGTGCCGTGAAACGGTGTTGACGCCAGATAGATAGGAACTGGCAGTGTTCTGCGTCTTGCCTGTTGCACGCAGCCATTCCTTGAAATCCTGCTTTGACAACTTCGAGTACTCCAGAGGTTGTTCGGTATCTGCACGAGTACCGAAGATCAATGCGACAGCGACTGTTGGTGAGGAGGCTTATGGTGGCGTACTTCCACTGGACAAACAATCCGGCTTGATGCTCGAACCGCAAGCTGTACGCGACCCACTCCGGCCAATATAAGCGGGCTAGCCACGTAACGGGCACATCGCAAAACGACCTCTGCGGTCCAGATATACGACACGTGCCTCTGCCCTCCTTCACTGCGCGGCACAAGCCATGAACGCTCTTGCTCGCGCCGCCCCTGGTCGACAACGCTACCGGTCGGCTGCACACGGTTGCGGGGGGTGCAATCCGGGCCTATGGTCGAAGCGAGGCTTTTCCTGCGACCGACCCGCAGCGAGGTAAGGACATGCCGAACGACACCCGCCCTGCCGTGCTCGAACTGATCGGCAATACGCCGCTGGTGCGTGTCAGCCGTTTCGATACCGGTCCGTGCACACTGTTCCTCAAGCTCGAATCGCAAAACCCCGGCGGTTCGATCAAGGATCGCATCGGCCTGGCGATGATCGACACCGCCGAGCGCGATGGCCGCCTGCGACCCGGTGGCACCATCGTCGAAGCCACCGCCGGCAACACCGGCCTGGGCCTGGCCCTGGTCGGTCGCGCCAAGGGTTACCGGGTGGTGCTGGTAGTGCCGGACAAGATGTCCACCGAGAAGGTCCTGCACCTCAAGGCGATGGGCGCCGAGGTGCACATCACCCGCTCCGACGTCGGCAAGGGCCATCCCGACTACTACCAGGATGTCGCGGCGCGGCTGGCGCAGGAGATCCCCGACGCCTTCTTCGCCGATCAGTTCAACAACCCGGCCAACCCGCTGGCCCACGAGAGCAGCACCGCGCCGGAAATCTGGGCGCAGACCCAGCATGACGTGGATGCCATCGTCGTCGGCGTCGGCTCGGCCGGCACCCTGACCGGGCTGACCCGCTTCTTTCACCGCGTGCAACCGGACCTGGCCATGGTGCTGGCCGATCCGGTAGGCTCGGTGGTGGCCGAATACAGCCGCAGCGGCGCCCTCGGCACACCCGGCTCGTGGGCGGTCGAGGGCATCGGCGAAGACTTCATCCCCTCGATCGCCGACCTGTCCAGCGTGCGCCAGGCCTACTCCATCAGCGACGAGGAAAGCTTCGACCATGCCCGCCAGTTGCTGCGCGTCGAAGGCATTCTCGGCGGCTCGTCGACCGGCACCCTGCTGGCCGCGGCGCTGCGCTACTGCCGCGAGCAGACCGAGCCCAAGCGCGTAGTGAGCTTCGTCTGCGACACCGGCACCCGCTACCTGTCCAAGGTCTACAACGACCAGTGGATGACCGACCAGGGCCTGCTGGCGCGCAAGCGTTACGGCGATCTGCGTGACCTGATCGCGCGGCGTTTCGAGGATGGCCGGGTGATCAGCGTGGGGCCGAACGACACCCTGCTCACCGCCTTCCAGCGCATGCGCCTGGCGGATGTCTCGCAACTGCCGGTGCTGGAGGACGGACAGCGACTGGTCGGGGTGATCGACGAGTCCGACATTCTGCTGGGCGTGCACCACGACGCCTCGCACTTCCACCTGACCGTGGCCAGCGCCATGACCGACAAGCTGGAAACCCTGCCGCCCAGTGCCAGCCTGGCTGAATTGCAGGCCGAGCTCGACCGTGGGCTGGTGGCGATCATCGAAGACGCCTCGGGCTTTCACGGCGTGATTACCCGCGTCGACATGCTCAATCACTTACGCAGGTCCCTACCATGAGCCAGCACGATGAAAGCGGCGCCCCCCGCGGCTTCGCCACCCGCGTGATCCATGCCGGACAGGCGCCGGACCCGTCCACCGGGGCACTGATGCCGCCGATCTACGCCAACTCCACCTATGCGCAGCAGAGCCCCGGCGTACACAAGGGCCTCGACTACGGGCGCTCGCACAACCCCACGCGCTGGGCGCTGGAGCGTTGCGTGGCGGACCTTGAGGGCGGCACCCGGGCCTTTGCCTTCGCCTCCGGGCTGGCAGCGATCTCCACCGTGCTGGAACTGCTCGACGCAGGTGCGCACATCGTCTCCGGCAATGACCTGTACGGCGGTACCTTCCGCCTGTTCGAACGGGTGCGCCGGCGCAGCGCCGGGCATCGCTTCAGCTTCGTCGACCTGACCGACCTCGCGGCCTTCGAAGCGGCGCTGCAGGCCGACACGCGGATGGTCTGGGTCGAGACACCGAGCAACCCCCTGCTGCGCCTGACCGACCTTGCCGCCGTCGCGCGCACCTGTCGCGAGCGCGGCATCCTCTGCGTGGCCGACAACACCTTTGCCAGCCCGTGGGTACAGCGTCCGCTGGAGCTGGGCTTCGATATCGTCCTGCACTCGACCACCAAATACCTGAACGGCCACTCCGACGTGATCGGCGGCATCGCAGTGGTCGGGCAGAACGCCGAACTTGCCGAGCGCCTGGGCTTCCTGCAGAACGCGGTGGGCGCCATCGCCGGACCGTTCGACGCCTTCCTGACCCTGCGCGGGGTGAAGACCCTGGCCCTGCGCATGGAACGCCACTGCAGCAATGCCCTGGAACTGGCGCAATGGCTTGAAGGTCAGCCGCAGGTGGCGCGGGTCTATTATCCAGGCCTGGCGTCGCATCCGCAGCACGCGCTGGCGCAGCGGCAGATGCGCGGCTTCGGCGGGATGATCTCCCTTGACCTGAACAGCGACCTGGCCGGTGCCAGACGCTTTCTCGAAGCGGTGCGGATCTTCGCCCTGGCCGAGAGCCTGGGCGGGGTGGAAAGCCTGATCGAGCACCCGGCAATCATGACCCACGCCAGCATCCCCGCAGAAACCCGTGCGCACCTGGGCATCGGCGATGCCCTGGTGCGTTTGTCAGTGGGGGTCGAGGATGTCGAGGATCTGCGCGCCGACCTCGGCCAGGCGTTGGCGCGCATTCAAGGCTGACTATCGATGCGCTTTGACCATGCCCTGGTAATACGGCAGCCTGTCGATCCGTGGTTCATAGGCACCCGTGGCGACACTGCGCTGGACGTGCGCGGCAATCTCATCCATGCGGGCAAACCAGACATCACCCTTGGCCATCATGTACTCGATCAACTTCGACACTTCATGCCATCGTGACAAACGACCGGACAGGAAGGGATGCCAGACGGGCACGAAGAGTCCGCCATACTCCCAGGCGGCATCGAACTCGGCCCTGAACACCTCGACGGCACGTTGCGGCGACTGGATCGGCATCTGGAAATCAAGATCGATGCTGTGCATGTACTGGGGCCAGTCATCCAGCGCCCAGCTGGAGGGCAGCTCCACCAGGGTTCCGGCCTGCGTGCGCAACAGATAAGGCACATCATCGCCCATCAACGAGGCGTCATAACTGAAGCCGCGCTCGATCAACAGGTCAGCCGAGTGCTCCGACATGTTATACAGCGGCGCCCGCCAGCCCCGTGGCGCCTGGCCGGTGAAGCGCTTGATGGTGTCGCACCCGCGATCGAGCCAGTAGGCTTCCTCTTCCCGGCTCAGCTCGTTCGGATGCTCATGGATGTAGCCGTGATGGGCGATTTCGTGTCCATCTTCGACGATTGCCTCGATGGCCTGCGGGTATTGCTCGATGCACCAGGCCGGAATGAAGAACGTCTGTTTGATATCGAACTGTCGATAGGTTTGCAAAATCCTCGGAATCGCCACTTTCGGCCCGTAGTGCAGCATCGAAATACTTGCAACACGTGCCGCCGAATCCTTGGGGTGGGCCACATGCAGAATGCTGTCGGCATCCATATCGAAGGTAAAGGCCACGGCGCAGCGCGCGCCGTTCGGCCAGGCAATGGGGTTTTCAATCATGGGTGATCACCAGTTGATGTTGTACGTTTACGAGCTGCCAACGACTGCGCCCGCGATCAATACTCATGATCCTTCAGCCAGTCGGAATAATGGCTGAGGCCTTTTTCCAGCGACCATTGGGCGCGATAGCCCAACTCACGCTCGGCAGCACTCAGGTCCCATTCCCCATGCCGGTCCAGGTGCCAATAGCCATCGCCCACATCGATACGCGCATCGGGAATGATGGTGCGGATGACGTCGACGGCCTGGTGCAGCGTCCATGAGCGGTCACCGGCGATATTGAATACCCCGCCCTTCAGGTCGCGGGTGTCTGCCGCCATGAGGACGGCGCGCACAACATCTTCCACGTGGATGTAGTGGAATCGATGATCGCCGCCAGAAGCCAAGGTGAAGGTTTCACCCCGATGAACTGTTTTCAGGATATCCCTGAGGATTTGCGGCATTTTATTTTCAGGGCCATACACTTCGGCAATCCGCAGCGAGATCACTTCCATGCCATACAGTTCATTGTAAACCCGGCCAAAATGCTCGGTGGCCAGTTTGGTCACGCCATAAGGCGTAGTCGGATAAGCCGGTGTCTGCTCATTGATAACACCTTCGAAATGCCCGTACACCGTCTCGGATGAAAAGTTGACGAATTTCTTGATACCGGCCAGGCGCATGGCCTCAAGCAAATGGATGGTGCCCTCGATGTTAGCGGCCACTGTTGTAATAGGCAGGTCTATGGACAGATCGGGATGTGACATCGCCGCGGTATGAATCACGCGAGTGACGTCATATTTCTTGATGGTGTTGACGATCCTGGGAATATCGTACAGTTCACCCTGTACCGGCGTCATGAACTCGGTCCGGGCTTCCGAGTAGTCACGATTATAACTGACGACATTGACGCCCTGTTCGCTGAGTTTCTTCGTCAGGTACCTGCCAACATAGCCTAAACCACCGGTAATCATCACTGCGCTCATGTTGTATCCTTTTTATTAGTAGAATAAGAGCCACTGAGTGGACGGTTAAACGCACGACTGCATGGAATTGAAATAACCAGGCACCAAACTAGATCGCCGCCCCGCCATTGGGACTGACCACCTGCCCCACCATGTAATCTCCCGCTGGCCCTGCCAGCGCTTCGACCATGGCAGCAATCTCGTCGGGCTTTCCGAAGCGTTTCAACGGGAGGGTCGCGCGCGTCTCGTCGTTGAATTCGATGGTGTCGTTGATCAGCATGTCGGTTTCGATCGGACCCGGTGCCACCGAATTCACCAATACCCCACGCGGGGCAACTTCCTTGGCCACCGCTTTTGTCAGCGCGATCACCCCGCCCTTGGAGGCGCAGTACGCGGCATAGGTCGGAAACCCGATGAGTCCCAGCTCGGAACTGATGTTGATGATCCGCCCCTGACCACGTGCCAGCATGCCCGGCAACACCGCCTGCATGCAGGCCCAGGTCCCGCCGAGGTTGGTACTGATCATCTGCTGCCACTGCGCCCAGGTGGTTTGCTCGACCGTTGCCGAGACCAGCCTCCCGGCATTGTTGACCAGTACATCGACCCGGCCGTAGCGGCTCTGCGCCTGCTCGATGATTCCGGCCGCAGCTTCGGGATGACTGACATCGGCTTGAACGGTGATCCCGTCGCCGCCGTTGTCCTGGGCAATGCCTATGACGGCGTCCAGTTGATCCTTGTCGTCGAAGTAGTTGAGGACCAGATGATCGCCACTTGCAGCAAAGCGCTTGGCAATGGCCAGCCCTATGCCCTTTGCTGCGCCGGTGATAACGACAACACGCTTCATAAGTTCTCCCGTTATTATTGAATTAACGTCGCGCGTGGGCATCAGGATTGTTGGAACCGGGAAAGTACCGGCTTTCTGGAAACACGCGATTGCCATACCAGAATCAGCGCACCGGACAGTATCGTCAGCGCGCCAAGGTACCAGGCGGTGTATTGATCTTCTGGCGATACCGGATTGGCGCCGGCGGTGTAACCGATGTATCCCAGAACAAGAATGGCGAGTGCCGCAGGCAACGACAGGGCCAGGGCGATACTCAGGCGCTGGCGGCGGAAGGTCATGACAATAAAGGCGGCGATAGCGGCCATATAGGACATCACCAGCGTGATGGTCACGACATCGTAGTACCAGGAAATTTTATCCAGCGGTTTCCACCACAGCAGTGCAATGGCAACGGCCGAGACGATCAGGCTGGCGAGCCATGGCGACTTTGCCTGGTTAACCACGCACAGGGCTTGCGGCAGGTGCCCTTCCTCACTCATTCGATACAGCGTGCGCGCCGCCGCACTCGAAGAAATCTGCAAGCCGGCACAGGCCGAGGTAATCACCACGAACAAGGCAATCCAGGCCAGGGCCGGTGGCAAGTAGACGTTCGCCACGGCGGCGATTGGCCCGCCGTTGCCGTCCTCAATAATGGCCGCCAGTTTTTCCACCGGCACGGCATACTGCCAGCCGATAGCCGCCAGGGTGTAGATCACGAAGGCCGACGTCAGCACCAGCAACATGGAGCGTTGAATGGTTCGAACGGGGGTCCGCGACTCCTCGATGTAGTTGATCGCAGAGTCGAAGTTGGCCAGCATCCACACACCGAACAGCACGCCTGGCCCGATTGCCGACCAGCCCTCCAGCCCTGCTGGCGTATACATGGAGACTAGCGACAGGTCTGGAACCTGCGGATCGATGATGCCCATCAGCCCGAGCCCGGCGACCACACTGATCTCGAAAATCAGGAAGACGCTGGCTATCTTGGCCGTGGCATTGACCCCCTTGCAGGAGATGGCCAGGAAGGTCAGCACCATCGCGGTGCCAATCAGTTTGGCGTTAAGCGGACCCGCCAGGGCCGGGAACAGCGCCTGAATGTATTCAGTGCCGATAATTGCACACATGGCCATCACTGCCGTGCAGGCCACCGCGTAGGCCCAGCCGAGGATGGTGCCGACACGGGTATGGAGAAAACGCGATGTGAAGGTAAATACCCCACCGGCCGACGGTGCCTGGCGCGTGAGGGAAATCATGCAGAACGCCATGACCAGCATGGGGAAGAAGTACGCAATCAAGATGGCCAGCGGCGCATGGTGGCCCGATATGGAGTAAAGAATCGACATCGAGGAGGCTGCAATCCAGCCGGGGGCATTGAAACCAAGTGCTGAAAACGTTACATCCCTGGTGGTCAGGGTCCCCTTGTTGAGCGCGGTATCAAGTTCACGAACAGTTCCGTCACGGTCATAGCCGATGATTTCGTAGACGTTCATTTTTCAGGCTCTGATTAATAGCTATAGAAGATGTTGTAGCGCCAACTCATCCGGACTGAATAGAGCGCCGTTGTTATTATTCAACTAAGCAAATTACAGATGCTCACAACCAGAGCAAGCCATGTACCCGCATGCTTGTTCCGATTCGATTCGCAGACTTCTAGTTGTTATTGCCTCCCCTGAACACTTGAACTTCAGAATGAGGCCAGTATAGAAACAGCAAAAAAATATCTACCATCCAGAGTTTCCGATACTTGGATCTGGATTGGCGAAGTAAGCGTTGCCCCAGGCACGCCCCGGATCGAGTCGATTCGCTGCTATGCTTTGAGATCAAGCGCTGGAGCCCGATCTTGGCGTTCCCCTGCATGACGAGGGCGCTCGATGCGAAACAGGCCTTTGCCCATCGATTTGCGCGGGCTGATCTTCTTTGTCGTTGTGCTGTCGGTGGTGGCCACCCTGGCCAACGGCCTGATCGTTGCCTACCGCATCCAGCGTGACGCCTTGATCCACTCGACGCTGCAGGCCAATGGCGCCTACGCAGCCAAAGTGGCGCTCAGCATCGGTGACTTCCTGAACGCAGCGCAGAGCCGTTTGAAGTACAGCGCCGACAGCTTGTCGTCGCGTTGGGACGACCCTGCCGCGCTGCGCGCCGAAACCCTGCGCTTGCAGCGCCAGGATAGCGACTTCAACTCCATCGTCATCGTCGATACCCAGGGCAAGGTGCTTGAGGCCTATCCCGATACCTTGCAGATTGTCGGCTCATCGGTGCGCCCCGATGGCATTCAACGCGTGCTGTCCGAACGCCAGGCATTGATCAGTTCGGCCTACCCGTCGGTGGCCGGCAACCTGGTGGTGGCGATTTCACAGCCGATCTTCAATGGGTCCGGGCAGTTCGTTGGCTCGATCGGTGGCTCGGTCTATTTGCTCAAGCAAAGCGCACTGCACAGCGCCATCAGCAACCACTTCCACCAGGAGGGCACACTGGCGCTGGTGGCCGACAACCAGAGCAAGCTGTTGTACCACCCGGACCAGAAACAGATCGGTGAGGTGGTGAGCGGGAACGCGGCGCTCAATGCTGCCTTGAAAGGGCAAAACGGTTCGATGCAAACCGCGGCCGCCAACGGCGACTTGATGCTGGCAGGATACGCCCCGGTGCCGGTGGCAGGCTGGGCGGTGGTGGTGGAGTTGCCCGCCGAGCGTGCCCTGGCCACCCTGCGGCGCCTGCTCAAAGAGGTGTTCCAGGGGATGATTCCGGCAGGCATCATCGGCCTCGGCCTGATGTTCGCGGCCACGGCGCTGGTCGCCCGCCCCTTGCGTCAGCTGTCGGCGATCGCAAGCCAGTTGGCGGTGCCGGAAACCATCACCCGATTGCAGCGGGTGCATGCCTGGTACCGCGAAGCCTCGGCGATTCGCCAGGCCATGTTGACCGGCGTACGCCTGCTGCAGCAGAAGCTCGGGCGCCTGGCCCAGGAGGCGCAGAGCGACCCCCTGACGGGCCTGGCCAATCGCCGGGCGATGACCGCCACCCTGGAGTTGCTCGAGCAGGCCAAACAGCAATTTTCGGTGCTGGCGCTGGATATCGATAACTTCAAGCAGGTCAACGACAGCTTCGGCCACGACGCCGGCGACGTGGCGCTGCAGTTCATCGCCGAAGTGCTCGCGCAGAACTCCAGAACCGAGGATCTGGCGTGCCGTTCCGGCGGCGAGGAGTTCGCCCTGGTCCTGCCCGACACGCCGCTGGAGGTGGCAGCCAGCATCGCCGAGCGCATTCGACAAAACGTGGCCCTCAGCGAGATTCCGGTGGTTGGCCCACTGACGATCTCCATCGGCGTGGCAAGCCGATGCGCAGAAGCGCCAAGCCCTGAAGCCGTCCTGCGCCTGGCTGACGAGCGCCTCTACCGGGCCAAGCGCGAGGGGCGCAATCGGGTGGTTGCCTAGTCGCCCCATGAGATGCTGATACGGCAAAAGTAACCGTCCGGGGCTCGCGCGCCCTCAAGGCGCGCCGAACAGCATCGTCCAGTACACCCCCTTATCGCTGCGCGCGTTCGCGGCATAGGCCGCCCCCACCTGGGTAAACATCGGGTTCATCAGATTGGCGCAATGCCCGGGGCTGGCTAGCCAACCTGCCATGGCCTTGCTGGGTGAGCCCTGTCCGGCGGCGATGTTCTCGCCGATCTTACGGCCACGGTAGCCGGCAGCCCACGCCCGATCTGCCGGCATATCACCGTCGAGGTCACGGTGCGCAAAGTAATTGTCGTTGGCCATCGTCCGGCTGTGTTTCTGCGCCGCCGCCCCCAGGGCGTTATTCCAGGTCAGCGGACGTGCCGCGGCGAAGCGTTGCCGCCCACACAGGCGCGGCTTCGCCCGAGCGGCGTTGACCTGGGCCAGCAACGCCTTGCTCCCGGATCGTCCATCGCCGGGCTGGGCATCGAGCAAGGGGCGCGCCAGCACCACCCGCCACTCGCTGCGGGCGCGACTGACGCCGATATCGGCAAATTGCGTATCGAGCAAGGCTGCGCAGTAGTCGCTCTGGAGCATGTCAAAAGCCTCCTCGGCATCGTGCGCGCCGACCAGGCGGATGCTGCGCACCGTCACCGCCTGATAGCCAACAGCCTTCAACCTTTCCCGCAAACCGCCGCCATAGCCGATCGGCAACGCCAGGTTCGACTTCAACGCCAGCGGCGTCGACACCTTGACCACGCGCCTCTCGCAGCGCTGGGGCTGGGCGCGGTAGTCGTTGATCGCCTCCACCAGTTGCCTTTCCCCACTGGCATGGACAGGGCTGGCGAACAAGGGGAGCAAAGGAATGAGGCTGAGCGAGACAAAGCGGGAGCAGCAGACGGCTTGACGCATGGGCGAAAGCTCTGAAGGGAGGGTGGCGGTAATGCCGATAAAAGGGCTCGGCTAAGACTGCGCGCCTCGATACAAGGTTCACGAGCAGCGGGTACAAATTTATTGTTGGAACATGGAGAATCGATCCATCACTTTGCGATGGAGACGGATCAGAAATGACGGCTTTGTATGATGCACGTGGAAATATCTACCTGGTCACCTCGCCGTCAGCGCTTCGCACACTGGGAATAGACATTCCACAGGATGCTGCGTTGGCCGCGGCAACACGAACAGACTGGACCACACAAGCCGTTTCAGCCCTGTGCCAGTGGCCACAGGGTGAAAAACCCGAGCATGCGAAAGCGCATCGCTGCGATGGCTTGCTGGTTGGGCCGTTCCAGGAGGCAGGCCCGTTTGACCTGCTGATCGTCAACACCGACGGCACACTGGCTGAACGCAGCGGAAACGGGCTGACCATTTTTTCGCAAGCACTGACCGACTCGGGACGAATCGACAGCACATCCCCTTTTGTGCTCAAAGTCCATCACGACCATGTATCGTCATTGTCTCCCGTTGCGACCACCGTCACACCCGATACGCTGCAAACGCTTCATGGCTTCTGGTTGGATCTCGGCAAGCCCGCATTCGGGCCACACGCCGTTCAGGCGACGGCATCCGGCCTGATCGCAAAGGCAGATGATGACGTCAGGTTCAGCAGTGTAAAGCCTCTCATCGCGCTGGACCCACGTTGGTGCCAGAGCATCTTCGTGCGCATAGGCAATCCGCACTGCGTGACCCTGGTATCCGAGGCAGAGGCGCTTCCCGGGTTTCGCCAACTCCATGAGCAACCGCTCAACGCCGCTTTGACGCGCATTGCCTTTGCCAAAGGTGACCATGGCAACGGCGAGCCGTGCGCATCGGGGGTGAACCTGCAATGGGCAGCCGTGAGCGCCTCAAACACCCTCATCGCTCGCGTATTTGAGCGCGGCGAAGGCCCAACGGCCTCTTCAGGAACCAGTGCCAGTGCAGTTGCAGCGGCGGCCTGGCTAGCGGGCCGGGTGTCCAGTGGTTCGGTCGACGTGGTGATGCCCGGAGGCACGGCGCCTGTACGACTGATCGAACAGGCGGGCGATCTCGTGCAGGTATTGCTGTTCGGGACGGCCTACAGGTCAGACAAAGATTGCTAGTCTGAACAATGCCGGTAGCTGCGAATCCGCCCTCGCTGTCGATAGGCGCCTTGGCTTGGCCGCGATGCAACTGGAATATCATCCTGGAGTGAACCCACTATGACCTGGGCCCATAAACTGTTCGTTGGCGCCATGCTGGCCAGCCTGCTGCTCGGCGGTTGCACCTCCCAGGTCACTGAGCGCGAGCGGTACTCCGGATTCCTGTCCAGCTACAACAATCTGGAAGAAGTGACCACCACCAGCGGTGACAAGGCACTGCGCTGGGTAAGCCCGTCGTGGAACCCGAATGCCTACGACACCATAGCGTTCAGGACGCTGGAGTTTTATCCCGCGCCAAAACCCGATGAGCGGGTCAATCAGCAGACGCTGGCCGATCTGCAAGACTTCATGTCCAGAAAAGCCAAACTCGTGCTGGGCCGGAAATACCAGCGAGTGTCCAACGCGGCCGCGGCACCGGCCGGATCACACCCGCTGATCTTGCGTGCGGCAATCACTGGCGTCAGTGCGTCGAACGAGGGCATGAAGTGGTATGAAGTGATGCCGATCGCGGCCGTTGTCGGGGCGACACAAGCAGCTGCCGGTTACCGGGATCAAGACACCAATCTGTTTATCGAAGCCGAGTTCATTGACGCGAAAACCAATCAGACAATGGCCAAAGTGGTGCGCAAGTTGTTCGGAACGCAACTGGAGAACGAGCGTCAGCGAATCACCAGCAACGATTTCAAAAGCGCTATCGAAAAATTGAATAACGATCTCTGGGCATTCGTCCACGGTTGAACTGACTGTTTTGGCTTGCGGATTCAACCGGTCGCGAGCGTCCATGGTGTTCAACCCCCTTCAGCGCTCAGCCGACTGGGGGCAATCCAGAATCAGCCCAAAGAGGAGCCCGCCATGACCCTAGTCGATCGCCTCAGGCACTTGCGCGTCGTTCTGGTTCTGGCCGGCCTCGCGTGCCTCGCGCTCTACCCACTGATGTTGTTCTGGCCGTCCGGCTGGGCCTGGCATGTCGGTCACTCGGACTACCCGATGATGATCGTTGGCATCTACGCCACACTGGGCGTGTTCTTGATCCTGGCCGCACGTGATCCATTGGCCAATCTGAGCCTGATCTGGTTCACCGTGTGGTCCAGCGCCGTACATGCAGCAATCATGGCCGTCCAGGCGGTCACCCAGCCGGGGCAACTGGGGCACTTGGCAGGTGACGTGCCAGCGCTTTTGATCGTGGCGGTGGCCTTGGCCATCCTGACGCCCCGCTCGCAATCGGCCACTCGGCCCCGGACACACAGTGGGGCCTGAGAGCGGAAGCGACGAGGACTTCTACCCCGCCGTTTGCCCCACTGGGAGAAGCTTATTCAAGCACTGTCGGATCGCGCCGGATCTCCTCCCGCGCCATGGCTTCCCACAGGAACGGGAAGCCGTTGGCATCGGTACGCGCCCCGGTTGCGAGCGCGACGCTGGCGGGTAACGGTGAGCCGCCTCCGAGCATCTCGACCCGCCAGGCCAGACGACTGCGCCATTCCAGCGTGATCGCCCGCAAGTGCGCCTGGCGAATGCCATTGGCCACCACCAGCACGCCATGGTTGGCAAGCAGCGCCCATTTTTGCGTACCCAGTGCCTCTACGGCGGCGCGGCCCAGTTCAAGGTCTTCGACCGTGCCCCGGTACTCGTCATAGAGCACCGGGTCCGTGTCGACCAAGGCTGAGGTCTGGTCGTAGATCGGCGGAATACGCCCGACTGCCGACCACACCGATCCCCACTGCGGGTGATTGTGGATCACCACGCCGACATCATGGCGTGCCGCGTGCACATCTATGTGCAGGTTGATGGCCGGGGTAATGTTCCAGTCACCCTCGATCACCTTGCCGTGCTGATCGAGGCGCAGGATATCCGAGGCGGTCAGCTCCCCCCAGGTCAGCTCCCACGGGTTGGCCAGGTAAGTGCCGTCATCCTGGCGAACGGTGATGTGGCCGGCGATATGGTCGTTGTAGCCCTCGCGGGACAAGACCCGGCACAGCAACGCCACACGCTGGCGCGGTGTCAATTCGGGCAGCAGCGGGTAGCGACCTGGCCTGGGAATGAAACGGGCCAGCAAGTCATGGTTCAGTTCATCCTTCAACATGGCGATTTCCTCCGAGCGAGCGATGCAAACGCTGATCGACCCATCAGTGAGTCAGGCATGGGAAGCCCCGCGAGCGAACACCGAGGTGCGATGCATGCGCCGTTGGTGCGGTTGATAGTCCAGGATGGCGTTGTGCAGCACACTGCGGTTGTCCCAGAGCAGCATGTCGCCGACACGCCAGCGATGGCGGAAGCCGAATTGAACCTGCTGGCAATGGGCATTCAGGTAGCCGAGGATTGCATCGCTTTCGGGGCTTGCCAGGCCGTCGATATGGGTGGTGTAGGTCGGGCTCAGGTACAACGCCTTGCGACCTGAAACCGGGTGCTCGATGACCAGCGGATGCAGGTGCCTGCGGTTCATCGTGATGACCTCGACATAGCGCGCGTGGCTGACGACGTTCTGGCGCAGCGCCGCCGTCATCGGTCCGTTCATGTCGTGCCAGGCGCTCAGGCCTTCAAGGTAGTGCTTCATGCGCTGGGACAACGCGTCGTACGCAGTGGTCATGCTGATCCAGCAGGTATCGCCGCCACGCGGCGGCAGAATCTGCGCGTGGGTCATGGTGATGATCGGCGGACTGGGCAGAAAGCTCTCGTCGTGGTGCCACATATCGGCCCGATCGCCCTGCCGGGAGTCGATCACGGTGATCTGCTCGAAGCCTTCGCCCAGGTTGGGATAGAAGGTGTGAACTTCCGGCTCACCGAAGTGCTGGGCAATCGCCAGGTGTTGCTCGGGCCGTAACCCGGGTACAGACAGTACGATGGCTTCATGTTTGACCAGTGCCGCCTCTAGCGCCGCCAGCGTTTCCGGCAACACCACTGAGGCAGGATCAAGATCAAGCACTTCGGCGCCCAGGCTAGGACCAAGGGGCCGGACGGTGAAAGATGACGACATGGGCAATCTCCCGGTAGGGCTGAATATCCGATCTTGTAGAGCGCATCAATGCGCGTTTGGACGTTGTCTGATCGACGAAAACGATCATACTCAGGTCGCCAAGGCGCAGATATTCGCATTCCCTGGATGCCCGACTACCACTATAAGTAATTGATTTAATTAATAAATATTGGAACGCTAGCGCCACCACAAGCGCAGCACTCGGATTCTCATGAGCAAAAAAGGCAGTGAACCGAAGAAAAGCCCAAGCGCTACCCGCGAGCAGCTTCCCGCGTTGCGCAAGCGGCCGACTCAATCACGCTCTCGCGCACTGGTGGAGGCCGTGGAGCAGGCGTGCCTGCGGATTCTGGATGAAACGGGCGAAGCCTCACTGACGGTCGCCCGCATCGCGGAAGTTTCAGGGGTCGCAGTCGGCTCGATCTACCAGTACTTCCCCAACAAGGATTCGATCATAGCCTTGCTGTACGAGCGGATTCTCGACGAGGAATCCGAAGAACTACTGAACGTGCGCGAGCGGCTGGTTGGCGTGCCCTTGAAATCGGCACTGCGCGATATTCTGGCCAACATCATTCGAGTTGAAACACGCCTGTTCAAACTGAACCAGGCCTTTCACCTGCGTTACCACTCCGCCCTTCACCTGGGCATGTGGCGCGGGCCGTATCAAACGGCAGGTGAGTTCATCGAAGCGACCTGGCTGCCGCTGCTGCACCTGTATGAGCATGAGATCACCACGGAGCACCCTGCCCTGGCGGCCTATTTGCTCGGCCAGGGCTTGCGCAGTGTGATCCGCTCTATATTGGAAGACATTCCGGCGCACCTGGAACATCCGGCCTTGCTCGACAGCCTGGTCTGCATGGCTGTCGGTTGCCTGCGTCCCTCAACAGTCGACTGACAGAACATGCCCTGGCAGTCGTCGGCCAGAAGCGCCCAGCTCGCTACTTGACCTTCACCACATCATCCGGCTTCCAGGTCTGGTCATAGAACGGGTCTTCGCTGCCGTAGAGGCGTAGCGCGACCAGGAAGTTGCGTCCGGGGATGGTCTGGATAAAGGCCGCGTCGGCCACGTCCTGGGGTTTCTGCGGACCGAACCAGATTTCGATGGCGCCGTCCGGCTGCTTGGGGATGTCGTAATAGCCGTTGGTGGACGGCAGTAGCTGCTGGGTTTCCGGCATGGTGCCATCGGTGATGTTGTACGCCGTCACCGCCCAGAACAATGCGGCGGGCGGGTTCGGCGGCAAGCGCAGTTTGTAGGTGCTGCCCCCTTCCAGGAACTTGCCTTCCTTGTCACGGCCGGTGAAGGGATACTTGGAGCCTGCGCCGGTGGTGTGCATCACCATCGCCGGTGCCGAGGAATAGGCGAACTGGAAGAAGTTGGCCCGCTGGTTCACGTCCAGGTAGCTTTCCTGCATCCAGTCGTTGGTGCCGCCGGCCCAGGTGTTCTCGTACTGGCGATCGTTGTAGTAGAGGTTGCGCTTGTCGTCGCGCCCCAGCTGGCGGTTGGCGAGGATCATCTTCGGTGCGGTTTCCACCGCCTTCTTCAGCAGTTCCTGTTGCTGCTGGTTCGGCTCGAAGGGTTGCCCCTTGATAATGCCGATGGAAGCCAGCACGCCGCGCAGTTCCGGATCGATCGCCTCGACCGGCTCATAATCGACAAAGGCCTTGAGCTTGGTCCAGTAGCTGTTATCGACGGGGTACATCATGTTCAGCGACTTGCCGCTGGCATCGGGGAACTGCATCGGCTTGGCGTCTTTCTCGGTCGCCCAGAGCGGGTAGACACGGGTCGCCTCGGCATTCTTCACGGCCGGTGCCGGGTCAGGCTTGCCTTCCCCCTTGGCCATCACGGTGCGGAAGAACAGGAAGACGTTGTAGGTACGCGACTTGACCGCGAAGTAGCCGCCCGGCACCGGACCGTTGTAGTCCGGTGGCAGCAGCAGATACAGGCCGCCACGGGCCCGATCGGGGCCGATGGCGCCAACGTCGGTGAGGGTGCGCTGGAAGAAGTCGGTGAACATGCCGATCACGTTGGCCGGCGCTTTCACCACCAGCGGGCCGGTCTGCTTCAGGTCGAGGTAGCTCATGGAGTAGATCACGTCGGCGTTCGGCGTGGGCACCATGGTCCGCGAGTCCATGCGCTGCTTCCAGATCGGCAATACGTTGTAGCCGGCACCGAAGGCCTTCTCCGACCCCTCCTTCATGCCGATGGTGTTGAGCGCCGGCAGCATGGTCATGTAGGCGAACACCGCACGCTGGTAGTACAGCTCGTCGCGCAGGCCCTCGGCCTCCTTGGGGTCGAGCCAGTTGCCATTGTTGATCTGCTTGATCAGCGGCGAGGCCGGCGGTTCGGCGGCCTGAAGCGATTGCACACCGAAGGAGACGCTCAGGACGGCAATGGACAGCAGCTTTAGCGAGTGGGGCATCGTCGATATCCTTGCTTTGGGAATGCGCGAGGGAAACGAACCTGTGAACGGCGGTGGGCGATCCGAAGACGCACACGCTCAACATTCCGAACTCCATGAGTTACGGAGTCTAGATCGGCTTGAGAGCCCCACAAGTCCTGCGCTGGATTCAGTCCCACCGCACTGTGCCGAAGCATTACCCCCTTGCGCAGCGCTGCCGCTTGATCCGGTACATATCGCCATCGGCATGGCTGAGCAGCGAGTCCGCATTCTCCCCGTCCGCAGGATAACGGGCCACGCCGATACTGCAGGACGGCATGCTGATCCCGCCGAACTCGGCGCCCAGCGGCTCGGCCATGGCGGCGAGGATCTGCGCCACCTTCTCGGCAACCGCGTCCTGCGACCGGGTATCGGTCAACAGCACCGTGAACTCGTCCCCGCCCATCCGCGCCACGGTATCGGTCTCGCGTACACAGGCTTCCAGGCGCCTTGCCATGACGCAAAGCACCTGGTCACCCATGGCATGGCCATGGACATCATTGATGCCCTTGAAGTCATTGATATCCAGGAACAGCAGCGCCAGCGTGCTGCTGTGGCGGTGGGCCGCGCGCAGTGCCGAGTCCAGTCGATCGTTGAACAGCGATCGGTTGGTCAGGCCTGTCAGCGGATCATGATGGGCCAGGAAGCGCAACTCCTCCTCGGCCTGGCGCAGGGCCGTCACGTCCCGCGCCACACCGATCCGCGCCCCCACCTCCTCGGACCAGAAGGCCGCCCAGAGGATGTAGACGATGCTGCCATCCTTGCGCACATAGCGATTGCGAAAATCGACGTGGGACTGGCCGTTCATGACCCGGACGATGGAGGCCCGCGTGACCGCCAGGTCGTCGGGGTGGATGTAGTCGGTGATCGGGGTGCCGGTCAACTCGTCGGCACGGTAACCCAGCAATGCCTGGCAGGCATCGCTGACAAACACAATCTGGTTATCCCGGTCGACCACGAACACCGTGTCCAGCATCAGGTGGATCAGTTTGGGGTACAGCGCTTGCAGGTCAACGGGCATAGGCCAGAAGGTCCGGTTCTTTTGGCGTGATCATAGCCCGACCATGGAGGGGGACGGCAAGTAGGCACTGACTGTAGGAGCGGCGGTGCGACGATTCGACTTGCCCCGCGATCACTCGCACCACCGAATCGCGGGGCAAGCCCGCTCCTACAACAGGCGCACTCAAACACTCATCCGGTTCACCGCTGCCTTGAGCAACGGTGCCAATTGCTCGTCAGTGACCGCCGGATAGACCTGCACATTCATCAGGTCGCTCCATTCCAGCACCATTTGGTACACCAGGTTCACGTTATCGGTCTCGACCACGCCAAAGCCCTGGGTACTGCCCACGACATGCCAGCGGCCAAGGATCTTGAGACCAGCGGGTGGCACGCCGCCGGTCTGATTGAAGCGGACCATGGCGGCGTTGCGGTTTTCCGTGTCGATGGTCCAGTGAATGATGTACAGCATGGGACACCTCCCGGTCAGGCTCGGCACCGTTTGCCACGCCCGCCTGCAGGGCGCCGAGGCCACAGGCGGGCGGCAGCCATACAGGTGTGTTCATGCCTCGCCAACCACGCCTGACACCAAGGCTTCAACCTATTAGGCATAGCAGAGATTCAGGCATCGGGGCGCCCCGTAGGGCTGCAGGTTTGTGTGTAGCCGCTGCCGCCAGGCTGCGATCGGTGGGAGCGGGCTTGTCCCGCGATTGATCTCACCGCCGCATCGCGGGGCAAGCCCGCTCCCACAGCTGCGGCAGCGGCTACGGACGTTACTCGGTGACTGCGGTCATCGGCTCGGGCGCAGGCTGGCTATTGCCGATCGGCGCCTTGAGCAGCAGGAAGTAGGCCACCGCCGAGCACAGGGCGACGATTGCGCTGATCATGAACGCGGTGTTGAACGAGCCCGAGTACTGGATGCTGAAGCCGGTGACGATCGGCGCAACGGAACCGGCAATGTAGCCGCCGAAGTTCTGGATCGAGCCGAACGAGGCCACCCGGCGGCTGTCGACGATGGTGTTGACGATCATCCAGGCGGTGGCGCTGGCCATGTTGATGCTGAACAGCGCCAGGCACAGCAGGATGATGCAGCCGGTCAGGCCGGTGACGAACGACAGCGGCAAGGTGAACAGCGCGGCCATCACCAGGCCGGTGATCACGCTGAACTTGCGGCTGGCCAGGATGCTCATGCCCCTGCGCACCAGCAAGTCACAGAAGCGCCCGGCGACGATGGTGCCGAGCGCGCCAAAGCCATAGGCCAGCGACACCACCCAGGCGGTCTTGTACAGGTTCAGCCCGTGCTCGCGCTCGAAGTAGCCGGGCAGCCAGGTCAGGTGCAGCCAGAGCATGTAGATCACGCCCATGAAGCCCAGTACTGCGCCCCAGGTGCTGCGGTGCTTGAACAGGTCGAGCCAGCCGGCGAAGTACGAGCCCTTCGGCGCCTGCGCGCTGGCCACCTGGACCTTGTGTTCGCTCGGCAATGGCTTGCCTTGGGCCTCAAGCTCGGCCAGGTAGCGCGCCTTGCTCTTGTAGAAGGTCAGCCAGCACAGGGCCAGGACGACGCCGAGCAGACCGGTGATGATGAACATCCCGCGCCAGCCGAAGTTGACCATGAACAGGGTCAGCAACGGCGGTGCCAGGCATGGGCCCAGGCACGTCGAGGACCAGACGATACCGGTGGGGGTGCCGCGTTCGTTGGCATCGAACCACTCGGACAGGGCCTTGGCCGCCGACGGGAACATCGGCGCCTCGCCGATCCCCAGCAGCACCCGCAGGCCCATGAAGCCGGCGAAGCTGCTGACCATGCCGAAGGCCGCCTGGGCCACCGACCAGGCCATCAGCGACGCCCCCAGGGCGATCTTGCTGCCCAGGCGGTCGATGATCATGCCCATGGGCAACTGGGCGAAGGCGTAGGCGATGGAGAACGCCGACAGCAGGATGCCCATTTCCGACGGGCTGATCGCCATGTCTTTCTGGATCGAGGTATTGGCGATCGACAGCGCACTACGGTCCAGGTAGTTGATGATGCCGATCAACAGCAGGAAGACAACCGTGATGCGTTGATACTTCTTCAGTGTGTTCATCTGATGGCCCTTATTATTATTGTGCAGCGGTTGCTATGCCCGGGCGGTCCTTCGGCGGGTTACCGGCTCTTCCTTGGGTAATGCAGACACTCAGGGCTGGCGCGCGGTCACAGCGGCCTCGAGCAGGCCACGCTGGCCGAGGCTTGCGATCAGCGCGCGCAGGCCGAAGTCCCACTGCGGCGCCTGGTCGCTGGTGGTCACGCGGTTGCACAAGGTGCCAAGGTGCGCGTTGCTGATGGCCACCAGGTCGCCCGGTTTGTGGGTGAAGCCATTGCCCGGCTGGTCGCGGTCCTGCTTGGGGGCGAACAGGGTACCGAGGAACAGCACCAGGCCGTCGGGGTATTGGTGGTTTTCGTTGAGGGTCTGGCGCACCAGGTCGACCGGGTCGCGGCTGATCTGGCGCATGGAGCTGCGGCCCTGGAGGACGAAGCCGTCCTGGCCTTCGACGCGCAGGTCCACTTCGGCCTTACGCACATCGTCCAGGCTGAAGGTTTCGTCGAACAGGCGCAGCAGCGGGCCCAGCGCGGTCGAGGCGTTGTTGTCCTTGGCCTTGGACAGCAGCAAGGCGCTGCGCCCTTCGAAGTCGCGCAGGTTGACGTCGTTGCCGAGCATGGCGCCGTGGACGGTGCCGTTGCTCGACACCGCCAGCACCACTTCAGGCTCGGGGTTGTTCCAGCTCGACTTGGGGTGAATGCCGATGTCGGCGCCATGGCCGACCGCCGACAACGGCTGGGCCTTGGTGAAGACTTCGGCGTCCGGGCCGATGCCCACTTCCAGGTACTGCGACCACAGGCCCTGCTCCACCAGGACTTTGCGCAGGGCCTCGGCCTGGGCCGAACCCGGGACGATCTGCGAAAGGTCGGCACCGATGCGGCTGGCCAGGGTGTCGCGGATCGCCTCGGCCTTGGCCGGGTCGCCCTTGGCCTGTTCCTCGACCACCCGCTCCAGCAGGCTGGCGGCGAAAGTCACACCCGCCGCCTTGACCGCCTGCAGATCGATCGGCGCCAGCAGCCAGGGCAAGGACTCGTCGCGACGGCTCGGGTCGCTGTTGTCCAGCAAGGCGGGCAATTCGACCAGGGCCTCGCCCAGCGGCAGCGCGCGCAGGTAGGCCACCGGGTCGGCCACTTCCAGCAGCGCCGAGACGGTCGCCACATGGGCGCTGATGTCGTGCACGGCACCGGCCTTGACCAGCACCACCGCCGGCCCCTGCCCTGGCAGCCAGACCCGTCCGACCCAACTGCCGGTGTTGAACACGGCAGCGTCCTGGTTCAGTTGCAGCGGTGCGTTGTTGTTCGTTTTATCTGTCATGTCTGCACACCTGTTATGAGGGTCGGTCATTGCGAAAGAGTGGGCAGCTGCAACTGCCCGGCGAGCTGGTCGAGCGCATCGACCACGCTCTGCGCCAGGCTCACGCCGTCACGCAGGGCCTGCTCGCGTAGCTTCAGGCCTGCCTGGCCGGGCAGGCGCACCGGGCGCTCGGGGTCGAGCGGGCGGCTGGCCAGGATCAGCTGGCCGAGGAACGAGCTTTCAGCGGTGAACGCTTCCAGCCCGCCGAAGAAGCGTGGGTCGATGACCACGGCGGTGGCCGAGGCGCCCCACTGCTCCGGTGCGTCCTTGCGGCCGTGGCCGGCCAGCCCCGAGGTCAGGGCCTCGACCAGGATCGCCAGGGCAAAGCCCTTGTGGCCGAAGGCCTGGCCGCCCAGGGGCAGGATGCTGCCTGGCGGGGTGGTGAAGAAATCACGAGGGTCGTCGCTCAGTCGCCCATCGTTACTCACCAGCACCGGGTGCGCCAGGCTGCTGCCGGCATCGCGGCACTGGCCAACCAGGCCCAGGGTGACCGTGGACATGCTCACATCCAGCAGGATCGGCTCGCCCCGGGTGGGGATACCGGCGGCAATCGGGTTGGGCGTGTAGACCGGGTCGATGCCGCCGTGGGCGCACACCAGCCCCACCGACGGGTCGGAGGAATAGACCATGGCCAGCAGGCCCCGGTCGGTGAAGGGCTTGAGGTACGCCGCCAGGCAACCGATATGGGCGGCGCGGCGCACCACGGCGATACCGATGCCCTGCTCCGTCGCGCCCTTGGCCGCGCAGTCCAGGGCGCGGCTGACGCAATAGGGGCCGAGCACATAGTGGCCGTCGAACAGGGTCGCGATGCCACTGTCCGAGACCTGTTCGAGCAGCTCGGCGCGCGCCTTGACCTGCCCATCCAGCAGGCCGCCGATATAGCGGCTGACCAGGTTCAGGCCGTGGGTACGATGACCGAGCAATTCGCCTTCGAGCAGCACCCGGGTCACCACCCGGGCGACCTCGGCATCGGCCCCGGCGGTTTCGAACAGCTGCTCGACGAAGGCGGCGAGCTTGTTGGCGTCGTAGCGTTTGACGTCTGTCATGCCAGTGGCTCCATGGTCAGTTCAAGGCCGCGTTGCTGAACGTGCCGTCGACCAGGCGCTGGATGCCCAGCGGGTTGGCGTTCTGCAAGGCTTGGGGCAGCAAGGCATCGGGCACGTTCTGGTAGCACACCGGGCGCAGGAAGCGGTCGATGGCCAGGGTGCCGACCGAGGTACCACGGGCATCGGAAGTGGCCGGGTACGGGCCGCCGTGGACCATGGCGTCGCACACCTCGACACCGGTCGGGTAGCCGTTGAGCAGCACCCGGCCGACCTTCACTTCCAGCACGCCGAACAGTTGCCCGAAGGCCGCCAGGTCCTGGTCGTCGGCCAGCAGCGTGGCCGTAAGCTGGCCGCGCAAGGCCGCGACGGCGCGTAGCAGTTCGGCCTCGTCGGCGACCTGGACTACCACGGTGCAGGGGCCGAAGACTTCTTCCTGGAGCAATTCGTCCTGTTCCAGCAGCAGCCTGACATCAGCCTCGAACAGTTGCGGCTGGGCCTGGTTGCCCATCTGCGTGAGGCCGCCCAGGTGCTTGATGCGTGGGTGCGCCAGCAATGCCTGTACACCGTGGCCGTAGCTGTTCAAGGTGCCGGCGTTGAGCATGGTCTGCGGCGCCTGCTCGGCCATGTAGCCGGTCAGGTGCTCGATAAAGGCACTGAAGGCCGGCGAGCGGATGCCCAGGACCAGGCCGGGGTTGGTGCAGAACTGGCCGCAGCCCTGCACCACCGAGGCGCTCAGTTCCTTGGCCATCTGCACACCACGGCTGGCCAGGGCCTCGGGCAGCACGATCACCGGGTTGATGCTCGACATCTCGGCGAACACCGGGATCGGTTGTGGCCGGGCGGCGGCCATGTCGCACAGGGCCCGGCCGCCCTTGAGCGAACCGGTAAAGCCCACCGCCTGGATGCCCGGGTGCTTGACCAGCGCCTCGCCGACGCCGCCACCGAAGATCATGTTGAACACCCCGGCCGGCATGCCGGTGCGCTCGACGGCGCGGATCAGCGCCTCGGCCACCCGCTCGGCGGTGGCCATGTGGCCGCTGTGGGCCTTGAACACCACCGGGCAACCGGCAGCCAGGGCGGCGGCGGTGTCACCACCAGCGGTGGAGAACGCCAGGGGGAAGTTACTGGCACCGAACACCGCCACCGGTCCGACACCGATGCGGTACTGGCGCAGGTCCGGACGTGGCAACGGCGTGCGCGCCGGCAGTGCCCGGTCGATGCGCGCACCGTAGAAGTCACCGCGGCGCAGCACCTGGGCAAACAGGCGCATCTGCCCGCTGGTGCGGCCGCGCTCGCCCTGGATGCGGGCGCTGGGCAGTGCGGTTTCCTGGCAGGTCAAGGCGATGAAATCGTCGCCCAGGGCGTCGAGTTCGTCGGCAATGGCTTCGAGAAACTCGGCCCGGCGTGCCGCGGGCAGGTTGCGATACAGCGGGAACGCCGCGCTGGCAGCAGCCACGGCGTTATCGACCTCGGCCAGGGTGGCCTGGTGGAAGGCGCCGGGCAGGCGCTCGCCGGTGTGGGCGTCGACGCTGTAGACCAGGGTGTCGCCCAGGGCGCTGCGCTGGCCGCCGATGAAGTTGTATCCGCTAGGGTGCATATGCTTTCGCCTCAAAAGGGTTGCAGGGCTGTCAATCAGGTCACGGCGCCGATCTGCCAGGGCACGAACTCGTTCTGCCCGTAACCGTGCTGTTCGCTCTTGCTGCGCTCGCCCGAGGCGATGCGCAGCATCTTTTCGAAGATGTAGGCGCCGCGTTCTTCAATGCTGGTGGAGCCGTCGGCGATGCCGCCGCAGTTGACGTCCATGTCCTCTTCCTGGTGTTCGAACACCCGGTTGTTGGTCGCCAGCTTGATCGACGGCGCCGGGGCGCAGCCGTAGGCCGAGCCACGGCCGGTGGTGAAGGCGATCAGGTTGGCGCCGCCGGCGACTTGCCCGGTGGCCGAGACCGGGTCGTAGCCGGGGGTGTCCATGAACACCAGGCCCTGGGCGCGCACCGCTTCGGCGTACTGGTAGACGTCCACCAGGTTGCTGGAGCCGGCCTTGGCCACCGCCCCCAGGGACTTTTCCAGGATGGTGGTCAGGCCCCCGGCCTTGTTGCCGGCCGAGGGGTTGTTGTTCAGCTCGGCGTTCATGCGCTGGCAGTAGTCTTCCCACCAGTGGATGCGGGCGATGAGCTTCTCCCCCACTTCGCGGCTGACCGCGCGGCGCGTCAGCAGGTGCTCGGCGCCGTAGATCTCCGGGGTTTCCGAGAGGATCGCAGTGCCCCCGGCCGCCACCAGGCGGTCGACGGCATTGCCCAGCGCCGGGTTGGCGGTGATGCCGGAATAACCGTCGGAGCCGCCGCATTGCAGGCCGACCACCAGGTGGCGGGCGCTGACCGGCTCGCGCTTGACCTGGTTGGCCCTGGGCAGCAGCGCCTTGACCTGTTCGATGCCGCTGGCGATGGTCTTCGACGTACCGCCCACGCCCTGGATGGTGAAGGCCCGTAGCTGATCGCCGGCCTCAAGGCCCTGGCTCTGCAGCAGGCTTTCGATCTGGTTGGTTTCGCAGCCCAGGCCGATGATCAGCACGGCGGCGAAGTTGGGGTGCACGGCGTAGCCGGCCAGGGTGCGGCGCAACAGGCCCAGGGCTTCGCCGCTGGGGTCGACGGCGCAGCCGGCGCCGTGGGTCAGGGCCACCACGCCGTCGATGTTCGGGTAGGCGGCCAGCGCCTCGGGGTGGATGTCGCGGCGAAAATGGTCGGCCACGGCCCGGGCCACGGTCGCCGAGCAGTTCACCGAGGTGAGGATGCCGACATAGTTGCGGGTGGCGACCCGGCCATCGGCGCGCACGATACCCTGGAACACCGCCTCGCCGCTTTGCCCCGACTCAGCCCCGGTAGGAGCGGGCTTGCCCCGCGATTGCAGTGTGTCAGTGGCATCGTATCGCGGGGCAAGCCCGCTCCCACAATGATGGCTGCTCCCACCCTGTGTCGGGGTGGGCTTGGCATCGGCACCGAAGGCATAGTCGCGGGCAAAGTCGCCCATCTGCAGGTTGTGCACATGCACGTGCTCGCCCGCTTCGATGGCCTGCGAGGCAAAGCCGATGATCTGCCCGTAGCGGCGCAGCGGCTGGCCCTGCTCGACGCGCTCGGTGGCGACCTTGTGCCCGGAAGGAACCGGCTGGCGCAGGGTGACGGCTTCGGCGTCCAGGTGCAAACCTTCAGGCAGCGCCTGGCGGGCGATCACCACGTTGTCCAGGGGGTTGAGGCGGATCACGGCGGGGTCGCCGCTGCGGGTGCTGGCAATCAGTTGCATGGGACCTCTCAGGGCGGTGCGGCTGACTTCTTGTTATGGCCACGCCCGTGCTTGCCGGGCGAATCTGCGATAACTGTAAGGAGCCAGGCGCAACATTCCCAATGAGATGATCCGATCACGCGATAACCTGGGGTTATCGCTACCGCTTATCGACCCGCGTTTATCAATCGCTTGCCCCGCCCTCCCCGGCGCGGCGCTGATGGGCGAAATCGAGCAGGATGTCGACGAATTCCCGGGCCGAACCGGTGGGTGGCTCGTCCTTGCGGGTGATCACGCCGTACTCCAGCGGCGCCAGGTGCAGCGGGGTCTGCAGTTCCCTGAACTGGCCGCTGGCAAGCTGGGCGGCGACCATCGAGCGCGGCAACATGGCGATCATCGGCCCCGACTGCAGCAGTTGCAGGAACATCGGCATCGAGATGGTATCGATGCTGTCGGCCGGCGTGGCGATGCCGGCGACCCGGAAGGCCTGCTCCAGGCGCTCGCGAATCGGCGTGCCGAGCGGGTACAGCACCCACGGCCAGTCGCCCAGGGCCTCCAGCGGCGTGCACTCGAGCTGGTTCAGCGGATGCTCGCGATTGACCACCAGGCTGAAGGGTTCGGGCTCCAGCGCCTGGAAGTCGAACTGCTGGCTGAAGCGCTCCTCGGTGAAACGGCCGATCATCAGGTCGAGCTTGTTCTGCTCCATCATCGCCAGCAGATGGTCGCTGGAGTGCTCCACCACTTCGATCGACAGCAACGGGCTGCGCGCCTTGATCGCGGCGATCGCCTGGGGCATGACCACGGCGGTGGCGGCGAAGATCCCGCCGATGCGGATCGAACCGTGGCCGCCCTTGCGCAGCCGGTTGACCTGATCGACGAACTGCTGGGAATCGGCCAGTGCACTCTGGGCGTAGCGCACCACGTACTCGCCCAACTCGGTGGGCGGCATGCTGCGCGGCAGGCGCTCGAACAGGGCGAAGCCGAACTGCTCCTCCAGGTCGCGCAGCATCTTGCTCAGGGCCGGCTGGCTGAGGTTCATCCGCGTGGCGGTGGCGTGCATGTTGCGGGTGCGCGCCAGGGTGTCGATCAGCACCAGGTGCTTGAAGCGGATCCAGTTGCAGAAACTGGAATGGGTAATGTCCGACGGCATCAGCAGACAGCCTCTTGAAGATGAAAGTCCATGGCTAGTGCGCCCGCAGGTAGTCGAGCAAGGTGTCCAGGGCCACCGACCGCGGCCGCGAGCGCAAGGTCAGCAGGCCCAGGTTGACCATCGAGATCGGCAGCTCCACCGGCAGGATGGCGACCATGGCGTAGCGCGCATAATGCTCGGCCACATCGTTGGGCACCACTGCAATCATGTCCGAGGCTTCGAGCATGGCGGTGGTGGCGAGGATCGAGGCGGTCTCGACGATGTCCAGCGACTGCACCATGCCGCCAGCCTGCAGGGCGCTCTCGACCCGGCGGCGCATGGGGCTGCCGATGGGGTGCAGGATCCAGGTCAGCTCGACCAGGTCGGCCAGGGCCAGCGCCGGGGCCGACGCCAGGGGATGGTCGACCCGGGCGATCACACGCATCGGTTCATTGCTGTCGAGCAGTTCGATGTTCAGGTCCTGGCTGTCGCCCTGGTCGGGCAGGCGCCCCACCACCACATCGAAATCGCCGCGCAGCAGCGCGGGCAGCAAGGTGTCGCTGGTGCCGACTTCCAGGGAGATGCGCACCTTGGGATGGTCACGCTTGTAGGCCAGCACGGCGCGGGTCAGCAAGCCCGGCACCGGGCCCATGACACTGGCGACCCGCACCAGCCCCGCGGCGCCACGGGCAAGTTCCGCGATCTGCGCCTGGGCGTGCTCGAACTCGTGCAGTGCGCCCTGGGCGTAGCGGATCATCACCTCGCCATAGAGCGTGGGCTGCATGCCCCGCGGCAAGCGCTCGAACAGGCGCACACCGAGGCGGTCTTCGAGCTGTTGCAGCAACAGGCTCGCGGCCGGTTGCGTGGTGTGCATGGCCGCCGCGGCGCGGCGCAGGTTGCCGAACTCGCCCAGGGCATTGAGCAGGGTGATCTGGCGGCTGGAGATCTTCAGCGCGCCGAGGCTGTGGGGTGCCTGTGGCGGGTCTTGCGGGCTCAGAGACATATCAATTCCGATATACCTGCTTAGGATTTGGCGATTATGCCTGTATCGCTCGACAACCTACAGTCAGGTCTCCCAGAGGTCACCACAACTAGAGCCCGCCATGAGCATACGCATTACCCACCTGAGCGTTCGCGACATCCGCTTCCCCACTTCGCTGTCGCTGGACGGCTCCGACGCCATGAACAGCGCCCCGGACTATTCGGCCGCCTATGTCGTGCTGCACACCGACGCCGCCGGCCTGGAAGGCCATGGCCTGACCTTCACCATCGGCCGTGGCAACGAAATCTGCGCGGCCGCGGTGCAATCACTGGCGCCGCTGATCGTCGGCCTGACCCTGGAAGAAATCGTCGCTGACATGGGCGCCTTCTGGCACGCCTTCACCGTCGGCGACAGCCAGCTGCGCTGGCTCGGCCCGGAAAAAGGCGTGATCCACCTGGCCACCGCCGCCATCGTCAATGCCGTGTGGGACCTGTGGGCCAAGCACGAAGGCAAGCCGGTGTGGAAACTGCTGGCCGATATGACGCCCGAGCAACTGGTGCGCTGCCTGGACTTCAGCTACGTCACCGACGTGCTCACCCCCGAGGAAGCCATCGCCCTGCTGCGCCGCCAGGCCCCGGGCAAGGCCCAGCGCGAGGCGCAGATGCTGCGCGAAGGCTACCCCGGCTACACCACCGCCCCCGGCTGGCTGGGCTACAGCGAAGAAAAAATGCGCAAGCTCGCCCGCGAAGCGATCGCCGATGGCTGGACCCACATCAAGCAGAAGATCGGCGCCAACCTGGAAGACGACATTCGCCGCGCGCGCATCCTGCGCGAGGAAATGGGCTGGGAACACACCCTGATGATGGACGCCAACCAGGTATGGAGCGTCGATGAAGCAGTAGACAACATGCGCCGCCTGGCCGCCTTCGAGCCGCTGTGGATCGAAGAGCCGACCAGCCCCGACGACATCCTCGGCCATGCCGCCATCCGCCAGCGCATTGCGCCGATCGGCGTGGCCACCGGCGAGCACTGCCACAACCGGGTGATGTTCAAGCAGATGTTCCAGGCCGGTGCGCTGGACTTCTGCCAGCTCGACGCGGCCCGCCTGGGCGGTCTGAACGAGGTGCTGATCGTGCTGCTGATGGCCGCCAAGTACGAGGTGCCGGTCTGCCCCCATGGCGGCGGCGTCGGCCTGTGTGAGTACGTGCAGAACATTGCCCTGTTCGACTACATCGCCGTCTCGGCGTCGCTGCACAACCGCGTGCTGGAGTACGTCGACCACCTGCACGAACACTTCCTCGACCCGGTGGTGATCCGTCGCGGCCGCTACATGCCGCCGCAGCGTCCGGGCTACAGCATCGAGATGCGCGCCGACACCCTGGAGCGCTACCAGTACCCCGACGGCGCGGTGTGGCTGGATATTCGCCGAGGCTAAGACCTGCCCGTGGGTGCCGCCCTGTGCGCGGCACCTGCCAGAACCATTGAACGGGGAAACAACAATGACAATCCTCAACACCGCAACGGCCAGCGCCGCGCCCGCCGTCACTGGCGAGCAACGCCTCAACGGCCTGCTGCTGCGCAAGCTGATGCCGCTGCTCATCGTGGTCTATGTGATGAGTTTCCTGGACCGCACCAACATCGCCCTGGCCAAGGCCAGCATGGGCATCGACCTGGGCCTGTCGGCGGCGGCCTACGGCCTGGGCGCCGGGCTGTTCTTCCTCACCTATTCGCTGGCCGAAGTGCCGAGCAACCTGATCATGCACCGGGTCGGCGCACGCTTCTGGATCACCCGCATCATGATCACCTGGGGCCTGCTCTCGGCGGGCATGGCCTTCGTCCAGGGCGAGACCTCGTTCTACATCATGCGCCTGCTGCTCGGGGTAGCCGAGGCCGGCCTGTTCCCCGGCGTGATGCTCTACCTGACCTACTGGTTCGACCGCGAGCAGCGCGCCCGTGCCACCGGCTACTTCCTGCTCGGCGTGTGCCTGGCCAATATCCTCAGCGGCCCGCTGGGCGGCGCCCTGCTGGAACTGGACGGCGTGCTCGGCTGGCATGGCTGGCAGTTGCTGTTCGTCATCGAAGGCCTGCCGGCGGTGGCCCTGGCCTATGTGGTGTGGAAGAAGCTGCCGGACGGTCCCGCCTCCGCGCCGTGGCTGTCGCCTGACCAGGTCCGCGACATCGAATGCCGGCTGAATGCCGAACGCGCCGCAGCGCCGCAACAGAGCCGGCTGGGGCAGATGTTCCGCGACAAGCAGATCTGGCTGGCGATCGCGGTGTACTTCGTGCACCAGATCACCATCTACACCGTGATCTTCTTCCTGCCCGGCATCATCGGCACCTACGGCGCGCTGTCACCGTTCCAGATCGGCCTGCTGACCTCGGTGCCATGGATCGCCGCTGCCCTCGGCGCCGCGACCCTGCCGCGCCTGGCGACCACCCCGGGCCGCTGTCGCACCCTGCTGTTCTGCGGCTTGCTGACCATGGCCGCCGGGTTGCTGCTGGCCTCGCTGTCCAACTCGTTCATCGGCCTGATCGGCTTCTCGCTGACGGCGCTGATGCTGTTCGTGGTGCAGTCGATCATCTTCGTCTTCCCCTCCAGTCGCCTGAGCGGCAGCGCACTGGCGGCGGGCCTGGCCTTCGTCACCACCTGCGGCCTGCTCGGTGGCTTCGTCGGGCCTTCGGTGATGGGCCTGATCGAACAGACCACCGGCAGCACCCGCAACGGCCTGTGGGTGATCGCTTCGCTGCTGGTGCTGGCGGCGCTGATCAGCACCCGGCTGCGCCAGGGCCAGGAGTAAACGAGGGGCTCGGGAAAAATCCGCCGCGAGCGCTTACAATCGGGCACCTTTCCCACGAAATTTGTTCGCCATGGCGCTCGACCCTCCTACCATGCTGACCCTCTCGATCGCCCTGGCTGCCGCCGCCGGGCTGTACCTGGCGATCGAGTGGCGCAGCATCCGCGAATCTTCACTGCTGTACTGGAGCGCGGGCTTTGCCACTATCAGCATCGGCTCGACACTCGCCCTGCTGCGCATGAGCGGCCTGCTGCTGATCGGCATCTGGTTTGCCAACGGCCTGCTGGTGCTGGCCCACTGGCTGTTCCTGATGGGCGTTGCGCGCTTCACCCAGACCCGTTCGTCCCGCGCCTGGTACCTGGTGTTCGCCAGCTGGCTGGCCCTGTTGCTGTTGCCGGACGGCCAGTGGTGGTCCAAGGTCATGTTGCTGGCCAACTCGCTGCTGGTCGCGCTGCTGACCCTCAGGGCCAGCCTGCTGCTGCGCCCTCATGGCAAGTCGCTGAGCGTCGGCGCCGTGCAACTGCGTTATGTGCTGCTGGCCCACGGGTTGTTCTACCTGGCCAAGTCCCTGGTGCCCCTGGTGCCGGGCACGCTGATTGACCTGGCCGCCTTCCAGGGCCAGATCATCCAGGTCTCCCTGGTCGAGGGCACCATGGCGATCATGCTGATCGCCCTGTCGATGACCGGCACCGAACGCCACCGCCGTGAGGAGCGCATCGCCCGCCTGGCCGCCCGCGATCCGCTGACCGCCCTGTACAACCGCCGCGCCCTGGAAGTGCGGGCGCCGCGCTTGCTGGAAGAAGTCTCCCCTGCCCGGCCCGGCGCCTTGCTGCTGATCGATATCGACAAGTTCAAGGGCGTCAACGACCTGCACGGACACCTGGCCGGTGACCGACTGCTTATCGCCCTGAGCGAGATGATTCGTTCGCACCTGCCCGAAGGCGCGCTGGCAGCAAGGCTTGGGGGTGACGAGTTCGTCATCCTGCTGAGCAATACCTCCAGCGAGCACATCAATTCGCTGGGCAGTGCCCTGCGCGAGCAGTTCCAGCACGCCGCCGCCCAGGCATTCACAACGCCGGAAGCGGTGACCCTGAGCATCGGCGCCACCCTGTTCGACCAGCCGCCAGCAAGCCTGGCGGCCTTGATCGAGCAAGGCGATGCGGCGCTCTATGCATCCAAGCGCGGGGGACGCGACAGTATCCGCCTGGTCGACCGTACCCTGGCCAGTGAGGCACCACTGCGTACCCCGTGATGGGCAGGATCAGCCCGCGCTGATCTTGCCGCAGAACAGCGGACGGCTGCCGTCGGCCGGGCTGGTGCTGACCAGCAAGGCATAGTCACCCTTGCTCAGTTCGCCCAGCGTCACCGGCGCCTGGGCCCAGAACCGGGTGCGCGGGGCCATCGAGGGGTAATCGACGCTGTTGGCCTGACGGGTCTGGTAGGCCGGTTGGGCGCCCAAATGGTCGCAAGAACCTGCGTAGATCGCCGTGACCAACCGACTGGGGACAGCCAGGTCGTGCGGGACGCCACCGACGGTGAGCTGGATGGCGGTCTGGTTGCCCACCGGGCTGAGGGTGGCCCGGGCGATATGCTCTGCGTTCTGCGGGGTAGCATCGAGGGGGACATCGACAATCTCGGTTTTGCTTGCGCAACCGGAAATTGCCCCGACCGCCACTACCAACGCCAGCCAAGGTGTTCTGTTCATCACAGATCTCCTGAGTTGAGGTGCGTTGATTTCGTCCCCCCCATGAAGTCTAGTGGCCTGCACCCGGCATGGGATCTGGCCGATGGGTGGTCATGGCCGCCATCGCCGGCTCTGCCGGCTCCCACAGTGGTCCCGCTTCTGTGGGAGCAGGCGAAGCCTGCGATAGCCCCTGAATCAATCCCCGTCTTGACGATGAAGATAAGGCCCCATGTCCTGACGAGCCTGGTGTTCGAGCAAACCGACCGTAACTTCAATACCTGCCTGGCGAAGGATCTCGATCCCCGCCCCGGCGTTGCGGGGGTCGGGATCGAGCATCGCCACATGCACCCGTGCAATGCCCGATCTCACCAATGCCCGGGCACATGAAGGCGTTCGCCCAGTGAATGAACAGGGCTCGAGCGTGACGTACGCCGTCAGGTCATCGAGCCCCGGCTCCAGCTGCGACAGCGCCATTGCTTCGGCGTGGTGCCGGCCTGGTGCCTGGGTGAAACCACTGGCGACCACGACACCCTCATGCACGATCACGCAACCGACAGGTGGATTGGGCAGACAACCGGGAAGCGCGCATCGACCCTGCTCCAGCGCCCTGCCCATCATGAGTCTGTCGTGATCGCTGAAGGACGTGGGCGCGCCGGAGTACGACATGTTCACAATTTGTAGCCAATCTGGCGCAACAGATTCTTGCGCCCCTGGATATCGTCGTCATCTTCAATACCCTTGGGACTGAAGCCATCCACCACGCCGAGGATCGCCCGCCCTTGGTCCGTCTCGGCAAGAATCACCTCGGTCGGATTGGCGGTCGCACAGAAAATGCGGCAGACCTCCGGAACCATCTTGATGGCATTGAGCACGTTCAGCGGATAAAACCCCTCGCCGAGGAAAATGACGAAGCTATGGCCTGCGCCGATGGCACTCGCGTTCGTCCGTGCCAGCTCGATCATCGCCTCATCGGTGCCAGACCAGCGCACCAGGCATTGGCCAGAGGCCTCGCAAAAGGCCACACCGAAGCGGATACCTGGCACGGCGTTGACCAACGCTTCGTGGAGGTCTTCGACGGACTTGATGAAATGCGTCTGGCCCAGGATGAAGTTGGTCAGCTGCGGATTGTCGATTTTCAACGTCATGAGTTGCATTTCGAACACCTCCACTCACAAAAGGGCTGCCGGGGTCTGACTTCAGTCCGGCTCACGCCCCAGGCTTCTGTCGCGCACGCGCCTGCGCCAGCATCGCATCCAGCTCGGCAATCAACTCATCCGGGCACACCTCGGTCCATTCCCCGGCATCGGCCGCAATGATCCGTTCGGCAAACTGCGGACTGTATTCGGGCGCATCGGCCTCGCTATCATCCGCGCAAATCGAGAAAAAAATCCACAATCCGGCCGTATCTGCGCCAATCAGGCGCTGCTGATTCTGAAGCAGGAGCAGCGCAGACAGGTATTCGCTGTCGGTGAGTCCCGGATGGGCGCGCATCACCGACGCGCGCAGCGCCGTACCCGCAATACCACCCTCTGCCAGGTTCAGGATCAAGCACTGCAACGGGGTCAACTGAGTCATCGGGCACCTCTGCAATCAAGTTCGGTTGAATCGTTCATCACGCATTCGCGGCAGCGCCCAGGTCATACCCGATCATGAACAGCGCCTGCTCGATCGCCCGCAACGTCTGTGCCGGGGTAACACCGGTGCGGAACGGGCTGGCGGCGCAGCGCGCATGGCTGGCTACCTGGCTCAATACCCAGCTGGCGTTCATGTTCCAGCGCGCATGGTGCGAACCCGAGCGCAGGCGCTTGAACTGAAGCGTGCCGGTGCTGGGATTACGGTTCTTCGGATCAGTGCTGTTCTCCCCTTCCTTTGCCGCCGCCCAGGGGAAGTTCAGGCCTTCAGGTACCCGGGTGAGCCCCTTCGCCTTGCAGTACTGCACCACCAGCCGGCCAAGACCTGCGGCTACGCGGCTGTCGTAGATCACAAACTCCGGGCAGACGAGCGAGTAGATCTTGGTCATCCCGGAGTTGAAGCGCAGCGTATTGGAGCGAAGGATCGGAGCATCGGGGTCCTTTTTGATCAACGCAGCTTTCACATCCTGCACCATGCGCCCCAGGCCCACCTTGTTGGCCTTGAGCCACTGGGCGTTGTGCGCACTGACACCGCCCCAGGCCATGACATCAAGTGCACCTTGCAGTACCCGCTCGTCGTCGCTGCCGGCCGCCTGCAGATCCTGGCGCAACGCCTCCAGTGCATGGGCATTGCTGTCGGCGCTGGCGCCAGGGTTGAACGACAGGCGGGCGTTGCCGGGGTGATTCCAGGCGTAGCCCCGGTAGGCGTCATAGAGACTCTCGCAAGACCATTTGGCGCCGCTGCGACGATCGACATACTGATGCTTGAACAGGGTTCTGGAATCAAGTTCAGTGGCCAGCCAGCCGATAAACTCAGGGACGTGAGGGAGAGTGGCGTGGGCTTGTCGGGTTTTCATCGATGCTCCTGTGGGCTGGCGCTCACCGCGAAATTGCGTGCCAGCCAGAGGAATGCTACAGGCCGGTACGACATCCTTTTTTCCGCACCCACCATTTGAGGACATCTTTTTTGACTGGCACCCAGTACACCGCGCCCGATCGTGCGGAACGTCGCAAAGCGATACGCGAAATCCTGCGGCGCGAAGCGCGCAACATGGCGACCGACGAGATTCACGAAGCGTTGGAAAAATGGTTCGGCCCCTACTCCAGCCGAACAACCCGCAATGATCTTCAGGCACTGACCGAGCCCAAGCTGGTGACAGAGATCAAGGAAGGCGGAAAGGATCGTCGGGCCCGCTATTGGCGGCTCAACCGCTCAAGCCTAGACCTGGTCCTTTCACCGACTGAGTCGATGACGCTGTCGGCCGTGTTCCAGCATGCAGAGCGCTTCGGGTTTCGTGTTGAGGTGGGGGAGCTGGCGACGCTGCGTGAATATGCCGCCGGGTCGGTCGCCGCCGGGGCAAGACGCAACCTGTTGGCCGAAGGACGCATCCGCACGGGGACTCGTTTTACCGTGCTCCATCCAGGGAACTACAACCCGGACCACCTGGAGACGATTCAGAATGCCATGCGCGACGACGTGAACCTGCAGGTGGTCTATCGGCCACGTGGAGCCGGCGACGTGCAGTGCACCTACTTTCTGAAACCCTTGGCGCTCTCTTACCAGGACTCGAACATCTACTTGTCGGCCTTTGTCGACAGCGAGGAGTGGCCAGCCGGCAAAGCGCCTGAAGCGGGAGCGCCCCGGGGCAAGTACAGCAGCAACGGACCGGGCACCCTCTGCGCGCTCATGCTGCACCGAGTGGTCAGTGTCCGGACCACGGTGGCAACCATTGCCGAGCCGCCCGGTTACGATCCCGCGTCAACCGAAGCACAGCGCGACCTGGTGACGATTCACGGCGACGGCCCTGTCGATCTGCAACTGCGCTTGAGCCCCAACCTGCACAACCGGCTCACGGAGAACCCGCTGTGTGACAATCAGGTACTGACGCAAGACCGCTATGGATGGGTATTGGCCTGCCGGCTGGAAGACACCCAGGGGTTGCGTCTGTTCTTGCTCAGCAATGCCGCAGATATCGAGGTCCTGGCGCCTGCTCGACTACGTGCCCATGTGCGAGAAACCCTGGATGCGGCGCTAGCGCTCTACCATCGCGAGGGGTGATGGACGCACGCCTCCTGCAGCCCTGCCATACTGTTGGACATGACCCGTGCAACCTTCCGCTTCTACGAGGAGCTCAACGATTTCCTGCCGGTCGAACGGCGGCGCCAGTCCTTCACCTGCGCGTGCGCGCAAGGGGCCACGGTCAAGCACATGATCGAGGCGCTCGGGGTACCGCACACCGAGGTCGAGTTGGTGCTGCTCAACGACGAGTCGGTGGGCTTCGAGCAGTTGATCTTCGACGGTGACCGCCTGGCGGTGTACCCCAAGTTCGACGCGCTGGACATCAGCCCGCTGCTGAAGGTGCGCCTGCACCCGCTACGGGTGCTGCGCTTCATCGCCGACGCGCACCTGGGCGGGCTGGCCAGCCTGCTGCGCATGAGCGGCTTCGACACCCTCTACGACAATGCCTTCGAGGATAGCCAGATCGCCGAGATCGCTGCGCGGGATGGCCGCATCGTGCTGACCCGCGATCGCGAACTGCTCAAGCGGCGGATCATCAGCCACGGCTGCTACGTGCATGCCCTCAAACCCTCCCTGCAACTGCGCGAAGTGTTCGAGCGCCTCGACCTGGCACGTAGCGCCCGCCCCTTCAGCCTGTGCCTGCATTGCAACCAGGCGCTGCACGAAATCAGCCCGGAGCTGGCCCGGCCACAGGTGCCGCCACGGGTGGCCGCCCTCTACTCGCGCTTCCTGCGCTGCGATGCCTGCAAACGGATTTACTGGGAGGGTTCGCACTGGCGCGGCATGTGTGCGCTGCTGGCTCCGCTGCTGGATACCTAACCGGGCGCCCTGACTCTGGTCGCATAAAGTTGAAATACCCGGCATTGCCCGACAGAATCGCGCCCTGTCCGGCCAGCGGTGCCGGAGGTTGCAGGTGAAAAGGGGCTGCAGTTGAACGAACAGACATTGTCCATGCGCCTGGAGCGCGTGGCGGCGCAGGTGCCGGCCGGGGCGCGACTGGCCGATATCGGCTCGGATCACGGCTACCTGCCGGTGGCCTTGATGCGCCGTGGCGCGATCAGCGCTGCGGTGGCTGGCGAGGTGGCGTTGACGCCGTTTCGCTCGGCCGAGCGCACCGTGCGCGAGCTGGGCCTGGAAGCGCAGATCAGCGTGCGCCTGGCCAATGGCCTGGCGGCGATCGAGCCCGGGGACGGGATCACCGCGATCAGCTTCTGCGGCATGGGCGGCGAAACCATCCGCGACATCCTCGACAGCGGCAAGGCGCACTTGAGCGGACAGGAGCGCCTGATCCTGCAGCCCAATGGCGGCGAGCAGCCGTTGCGCCAGTGGCTGATGGACCATGGTTATCGCATCCTCTGCGAGGAGGTGCTGCGGGAAAACCGCTTCGACTACGAAATCATCGTCGCCGAGCGCAGCGGGCCGGTGCAGTACAGCGCCAAGGAGCTGTACTTCGGCCCGCTGCAGATGCAGGCACGCAGCCCGGCCTTCCTGGTCAAGTGGCAGCGCAGGCTGCGCCTGAAGCAGCGCACCCTGGCCCATTTCGCCCGGGCGCGGCAGGCGGTGCCCGAGGGCAAGGCGCAGGACCTGGCCCGCCAGGTGCAGTGGATCACCGAACTGCTGGCGACCCAGTAGCCGCTGCCGCCAGGCTGCGATCGACCGCGAAGCGGTCGTAAAACCTGCGCCCACTGTATCCCTGATACTCCGAGGTGTCCGGGTTGCGTCTGCTGCGCAGCCGATCGCAGCCTGGCGGCAGCTCCCACAGATACCCGGCAATCGCCTGCCGACCGTAGGAGCTGGCGAAGCCTGCG